>JAZNTC010000114.1:0-8977 GCA_045591605.1 Acutalibacteraceae bacterium
TGGCTAGGATCGGACTTGCGGAAGAGGTATTCCACGGCTTTGGAGCCGTACTGCGACCAACGGAGGACGGTGGTGAAGGCGAAGACCAGCATCGCGATTGCCACGAACGCCGTGCCAAAGCCGCCAAAATACTGACCGAACGCCACCGACACCAACGTGTCGCCGTTGGCATTCGGCACGGGAGCACCGGTGGTAAGATCGATAAAGCCAGTGGAGAGTACCACCACCGCCGTCATGGTGCACACCACGAAGGTATCAAAAAACACTTCAAAGATGCCCCACATACCCTGCTTCACAGGCTCTTTCACGTTGGAGGAGGAGTGCACCAACACCGACGAGCCAAGACCGGCCTCGTTGGAGAACACGCCGCGCTTGAAGCCTTGCGTCATGGTCTTTTTGATGAGCACACCGATGCCGCCGCCGATGAACGCCGCCGGGGTGAACGCAAACTTGAAGATTGCCGTGAACATTGCACCGACCTTGGTGATATTGATGCCGAAAATGATAAGCGAACCGATAACGTAAGCAATCGCCATAAAGGGCACCACGATCTCCGCAAAACGTGCGATACGGCGCAAACCGCCGATGATGATCAATGCACCGATCGCAAGCAACGCCAAGCCGATCAGCAAATGGATCACCGGCACGTCGGTGCCGGGCAGCGTGCCGAGCGTAGTGTTTTGGAAGAACGCCGCATCCATATTCAGCACGATCTTGTTGATCTGCGCCATGTTGCCGATACCGAACGAAGCCAAAATGGCAAACCAGCAAAACAGCACCGCCAGCACGTTGGACAAGGGCGACAACCATTTCACACCGTAGCGTTTGCCCAAGCCGTCACGCAGATAGTACATCGGACCGCCCGACCATTCGCCATCTTTGTTGCGACGGCGATAGTAGATGCCGAGCAGGTTTTCCCAAAAGTTGGTCATCATGCCGAAGAATGCGGCAAACCACATCCAGAACACCGCACCGGGACCACCGGTCACAATGGCCGCCGCCACACCGGCGATGTTGCCCGTGCCGACGGTGGCCGCCAGCGCAGCGCACAGCGCCTGGAACTGCGAAATGTTCTTTTTATCCGTGTTTTTGGTTGCCTTGCTGTCCTTTTTGAACACACCGGCAATGGTCTTTTTCCACCAATGTCCCACGTGGCCGATCTGGAACACCTTGGTTCCCAGCGTGAGCAAAATGCCCGTGCCGATCAGCAAAACAAGACCCGGCAGACCCCATACCGCACTGTTGATTGCCCCGTTCACCGAGGAAACAGCATCCAGAAATTGTTACATTTTTCCACCTCATAACAAAAAAATTGACAGTACGCAAAAATACGTACTGTCAAAAGAAATTGAACACAAATTGCGTCTTTGTCCTTTTGCCTGAGAGTTTACGTATTCCTACGCTTGCACCTTCGGCCCTCACATACGTGAGTGTCTCCAAAGCTCCGTCCCCGTTCAGTCCGTTTGTTCTGAACGATTCAACCGGATATTCAGTTGTCGGCAATGATTATAACACATCCATTACCGTTTTGCAAGTGCTTTTTTATTTTCGTTTACCCAAAATCTCTTTGAAATCCGCCGCCGCGAAAATACCGCATACCAACACCACCGCGGCACACGCGATCGTGAGCGGCGCCAACACCACTTTGCCGCCTTGAATCAACACCAACAATGCCGAGAACACGATGGCCCACGCGGAATAGGTGACGTTGAGCGCCATGGCTTTGGAGGCACCGATCTGCGCAATGGCTTTATAATAGAACAAATAGGACACGGTCGCCATCAACGCGGCGATCACAATGGTGGGAAGCAGCCAACCCGTACCCGATGTGAACAGACCGACCGTGAAGTTCCAGCCGCCGATCACGGGCAGAATGATCGCGCCGTATACCACCGCTGAGGTGGTCTGACGAATCTGCAACGCATATTCATCCGTCACTTCGGGGTCTTTCAGGCATTTCGCCAGCACGACCGCTTCGATGCCCCAGCCGAAGGCGCACATCATGGCACCCAGCAGACCGAGCCAGAAGTTCTGAATGTTCAAGGTGGGATCGTAACTGAGCCCGTACACGCCGAGCAAGGTCAGCACCAGGAAACCCCACTGATACCATTTCATCTTCTCTTTCAGGAAGAGGTACGCCAGCACACTGCCGATGGCAGGGAAAATAGCACTCGCCACCGCGCCAATGGAAGCGCCCATGTAGTTCACCGCCATCACGTATCCCGTCATGCCGATCGGACCGCCGATGACCGCCGCCACCACGACCCACTTGCCGCTTTTGGTCATAAACGCTTTCCACACGTTGCCCAAATTGCCGCGCACGCCGTTATAAATAAACGACCAAATGGCGGAACACGCATCGTGAAGGAAGGTGCTGACAAACGGCGCCAAAAAGATCGCCTGCTCGGTGGAGCAGAACGGACTCATCGCCAACGCAATTCCCAAAATAACCGTTTCCAGTGCCCATGTTATACCCGCAATAATTCCTGCAAACATCTCTCACAACCTCCTCAAAGTGTTTCAAATGCCGCAATGTTATCTTTCAAACGCGCATAGCGTTCAACCGCCCAGTCTTCCATGGGTTGCCCATCGTACGGCACGCGTGCTTTTGCCCACAATGTCCACAGGAAATCCACGTAGCATTTCGCCGCCACGAAATGCTTTTTATCCATTACCGTGGGTTCACGGTCGAGATAGGCGGTGAGCAGTTGCATTTCGTGCGTTTCGTCAAAACCGGCTTCGATGCACACGTCCGCCACGTCCCACATACCGTCGTTCATACCGGCGTATTCCCAATCGATGAGGTACATACGCCCGTTGCCTTCCACCCAGTTTTCACAGAGCGGATCGTTGTGGCACGGTACTTTTTGGGGGTTCACGGCGGCATCGATCTCCGCTTTGATACGCATCACCTTTTTCTTGTTTTCGGCATAGTCCGCAAACATCGGCACTTGCATATCCGCGATAATCTTTTCATATCCTGCCGCCATATCAAACACTTCAAACGGCACGCCCGTATCCACACCGCAGGTGTGCATCGTTTTGTAGATTTCTGCCATTTGACGAATGTGACGTTCCTCGTGCAAGGTTGCGGACGACATGGTCACGGCATTCGGAATGTATTCCGTCACCTTCGAGCCATCCTGCCCGAAATACAGCATTCGTGCATCCACCCCGAGGTCACACGCCAAACGGGTGCTGACCTCTTCGTCGCGGCGCACAATCAACTCTTCCGTGCCTTCGCCCGGGATACGCACCACGTATTCCCGACCGTCTTGCAACGTGACGTGATAGGTGTGGTTGGTGAGTCCACCCATACGTGCGATGTCGCGGTATTCCTCGACCGACAACACGTCAGACAGGAGTTTTTGCACCTGCGCCAAATCGGCTTTGACAATCTCTCTCACGATTTACACTTCCTTCAACTCGCCATTTTCATAGGAATATTGATAGCGGCGCCCACCGACAAGAAAACGCATACCTGCCGCCGCATTGTCCGCCGTCTTGTAGGCGGTCACTTCGGTGATGTCCGCTTCGCGGCACTCCAACGTGTCGGCAACGGATCGCAAAATGGCAGAACGGGTGTCCCCCACGTAACTCTGGTCAAACACACGCAATTCGTCCAACGTGTCGAATTCGAAGATGACGTCCGCATCATACCGACGAATCCGCATTTTCAAGGTGTCGAGATGTTCCATATAAATGGATTCCCACAGTTTATCCGCCGTGGAAGGCTCGTCGTAGATCTCCTCCAAAATGGCGAGAAACCGTCGGCTGAACTCCTTCGACCAGAAGGTGTGTCCAAGCATATACCACGCATCCCGACCGCCCACGTTGACACAGTCGATGTACCCTTCGGCATCTTCGGTCATACACCATTCTTTGGTCTCGCCGTCGGCATACACCGCCGCATAATATGCATCGTCCACCTCGGATTCAAAGGGGTTTTCGGAAAAATAGTTGTCCGAGGAACAGATGTAGGTGTTGTGAATATATTCACGCGCCACCCAAATGCTGGCGTTGTTGTTACGGGTGAGGTAGTCGTTGTTCTCCACCAAGATCACACCGTACTTTTCCGCCAAATAGGCGAACTGTTCCTTTTTGTAACCGACCACCAGCACGATCTGCTCAATCCCTGCTTCGCGCAGTTGGCGAATCTGCCGTTCGATCAGCACCTCCCCTTTCACCTCAATGAGTGCCTTGGGCCGTTCATACGACAACGGTGCAAAACGGCTGGCCGTTCCTGCCGCCATGATGACGGCGTTATCCACCTTGTAACCCATGTAACTCCTCCCCGCGGTTTACTCTTGCGGCATGGCGTGTTCTTTCAACACGACGGCTTCGGGATAATACTCCCAATCGTTCTTATCCCAAATGTCCGACGAAACGGAATACCAACCCGACGGGATAAAAGTGTTTCCGTTGTTGACGTTCACGTCCCATTCGCTGGATTCAATGATGAACTGGTCGTGCGCCGTCTTTTCGGCGCTGTTGATCGGCTTGCCCGTGAAGGGATTCACGGGATTGTCGATGGCATCTTTAAATGCCAAAGTGGGCACGTCCGCGTGGGTCATAAACTCCTCCGACACGGTAAAACCCGTGGCGTTATAGTCCTTCACCATCAAAAGCGGAAACACGCGACCGACGTCCAAATAGCCGAGGTTCAACTCGTTTTTCATCAGCCACAAAGACGAACCGTGATCCGCCACCAAAATGATCTTGGTGTTGTCGTATACGCCGTTTTCGCGCAGATAGTCAAACCATTTGCCCAGTTCCAGGAGTGCCGCCATATTGGTTTGGTAATGCGCCATATCCACGTCATCTTCGATGGTGATGGTTTTGCCGTCCACCGTGAAGCGGTCCATGTGCTCTTGATCGTACACGGTGTTGTCCACCGTTTCGGAGGGCACGTATTCCGGCTCTTTCAGCAACATGGATTCGTGGGTCACGTCGTTGAAGAAGAAGAGGAAGTTCTTCTCGTTTTCTTCGGTGATCTTGGTCATGGCGTTCATGTTGCAAAGGGTGGTGTAAGGATCCATGAAGGTCTGACTCAACCCTTCGGCACGGGAATACCCGTCTCGCGCCTGCGTTGTGGACGTACTGCCGCTCGCCTTCGCCTGGTTATACGTACCACCGCTGTACATACCGCTTTGCATACACAACGGCATGGATTTCATCAAACTGAAACAGAAGAAGTTGCGGTAATTGTTTTGAATGGTGCGTTCCTTCATTTCGGGGGTGCCGAAATACCCTTTGGTGATATAGGTGTTCACATTCGGGATGTCGTCGTAAATGGACATATCGGGCACCCACGTATAGTTCGCATAGGGCGCATCGCACACCGTCACGTTATAGCCGTGTTGCGAAAACACCGACGGCATCACCTTGAGCGATTCGTTGTGCTTGTCTTTCAGCAATTCATTTTGGCGCTTGTTCATCTCCACGGGGGTGTATTCATAACCGCCCATGGTGGGAGGCACACCGAAGTTGGTGTTGCCGCCGAAGGAGATCACGTTGGAATAGTAGGTGAAACCGTCGAACGCTTCTTTGAGTTCCGGCTTTTCCGCCACCAGATACGGCACCAGTTCGCCCAAGGCACGGTCCAACATGATGACCACCACGTTTTGCCCCTCTTGACTGAGTTCAAAATGCGGGGCATTTTCGTTCACGCGTTTGCCGCTTTTGAGTTCTCCCACCGAACGGCTGATGGTGAACGCATTGACTGCCGACATCACCACCAACGCTAAGGTGGCGGTGAGCAAGATCACGCGCACGACTTTGGTCCAATGGATCACGGCGAAATACAGTACCGCCGCCAGCGCACACAGCACCACCGCGTTCATCACACATTCATACACCGTGAACCGCACGCCCGTATCGTACACCAGTGCGGCCGAGAGGTTGCCGAGGTTGGTGCCAAAGAACATGTAGTTCACCGCGGCGACACCGCACAGCACCCACAAAATACGTTCGAACAGCACCTTGCCCTTGGGGGTCGCCAGCCAGTAGAACACGCCGACCCACACGAGGAAGGTGCCTGCCGCAAAACCGACCGAACTGACCACGTACCACAGCGGATGGTGGAAATGGTTGATGTCCACAAATTCCTGCGGAGAAGCCGCAATGTAGGTGGTGGGAATGGTGAGACCGATAAATACCGCCAGGAACAAAGCACCCACCAAAAAGAGTTTGCGGTTGGGTGCGGGCCACTTCATGTTGGGACGCCACTTCACGTTATTCTTGATTATGGCAACCAAGAGCGGCAGTTGCAACAAAAGCCCCACGGCAAGCAGAGCGCCCCACGCTTTGGGGATACCGAGTTCCCCTGCAAATGCCGCGGACACCGCCGCGGCGATACCCAGCACCGACAAGAGAACACGCAATACCTTTTGCGGATTTTTGATTTTGTAGAAAATGTTTTTCACCAGCGAGAACACGTTGTTCAGCGTCCAATAGAACACCAAGCCGGCAGGCGAGGTGTACAAAAACACAAGGAAGAACGCTGCCATACCGTACAGCTGAATCTTGGTTTTCAGCGGAAAGCCTTTCAGATACAGCGCGCTCGAAATCACGTTGATGAGGGTCATTAAAACGGGTAACAGATTGATGGTCAAGCCACCGATCGACAACAATCCGTCGGGAGCACCGAGATCGTTGATCGGGCCGAGCGAGGCACCGTTCAACGTGGAGAGGTGCGACAAGAACTGATACGCCGCCATAAAGAACGGGATCTCAAGCAGCAAGGAGGCCGACCCGTGCAACACGTCGGTCGGTTTATAGTTATTCTGGCGATAGTACGCTTGCAAGATCATCATGCGTTCGTCGCCCGAAAAGGTCTTTTTGATGTGTGCCACACCGTCGTGCAGTTTGGCTTCCACGTCACGCGATTGCTCCTGCATGGCGTCGGCGCGTCGATACAGCGGCAACACCAACACGTTCATCAGCAAACTCAACACGATGATGGACAAGCCGGGATTTTCTACCAGTTCGTTGGTCAACTGGAAGATGATCTCAAACACCAGTTTCAAGGGACCGATGAAAACGGTTTCCGCAACAGACCAGAATGTCATTTCTCCGTCCCCTTTCTGCTTGTCAATTCCTCATATTTCGCTTCCAGATAATCCGCCGCGCGCACGGCACCTTCGGAAAAATGTTCCCACGTTTCCGCTTTCACCGCACGACGTCCCTTGGCATATTCCGGTGCGGACAGGCACTCGTCGATCACGTCTTTGAGGTTACCCATATTCTCTTCGGTCAATTTGCAACCGATACGGGGCAACGCCGAGGTCGTCCACAGCGGCTCGTTCATCCACCACGCATCGTAGGGACTCAAATCAAAGTCGGGGTCGGTGTAAATGACAGGTTTGTCATACACCAAAGTGAAATCAAAGATAACACCCGAAAAATCCGAAATCAGAATATCCGAACGGCGCAACACGTTGAAGTTGTCGGTGTCGCGGTTCCATTCCAACTGATCGGAATCGGGATACTGCTTCATCAGTTTTTCGATCATCTCGGTTTCGGAGGCAAAGGATTGCGGATGCGGACGCACGATCACGTGATACCCCGTTTTGAGCAACACGTCGATGATCTTGCCGCCGTACACCGCAAAAATGGCGCTATCGCCCCACGAGGGAGCGAGTAACACGGTGCGCTCGTGATCGGGTGCTTCCCCTTCACGTGCCAGACGTGCCACCATTTCATCCATATAGGGAATACCGATCTTGTGCAGTTCCTTTTCGGGCAGACCGCGCAATTCTTCCAGACGGCGGATGTTTTTCGCCTGATATTCACCCGACAGCAGAATGGCATCGTAATAGTCGATGCCAAACATACGGTACAGCACGATCTCGCTTGCCGCATGCGGAATATGTACGTAATACTGCACGTCACGCGAACGCTTCCATTGGTACACATCCAATCCGGGGGTGGTGGACAGCACAATGGTGGCGTTCAAAAAGTTCAGCCGCGCATACATCTTATTGCCGCTGCCGATAAATTCCGCCTTGACGTGCGGCAATCCGCAACTCAACGCCGGATCATCCTCGGAGGCGGTAAGATACACAATGTCCCTGCCGCGGCGATCCATCTCACGGCAGATCGGTTCAAACACCGACCAGTACCGTTTGTTATCCGAAAAGATCACAAACGGTGTTTTTTCCTTGGTCACTTCCACTTTACCGCCGCTGACCTTCATGCGAATCTTGAGCCAGAACATACGCAAAGAATAAATCGCCGCACCGATAATACCGAGCAGCACCGTAAACAGCATACTTCCCGTACCGGGATCAATGTATAACAGCATAGTCTAACCTCTTTTGCCAATAAATAGGAAACATATACAAGGTCTAGTTTACCACACATTAGCACAAAAAGCAACACTTTTCACCTTTTATAAAAAGAAACCGCTCACCCGATCGGTGAACGGTTTCTCTGTCTTACAGATTGTAGTATTTATCAAACTCAGCCGGGTGCGGAATGGCGGCCATCTGGCGGCATTCGGTACGCTTGGTTTTGATAAAGTTGCGGAGAAGTTCCTCGGGGAACACGCCGCCTTCGGTGAGGTAGGCGAAGTCTTTCTCAAGGCAATCCAGTGCTTCATCCAGCGAGGTGGGCAGACCCTTCAACTTCGCCTTCTCTTCGTCGGGGAGGTTGTAGAGGTTCATATCATAGGGACCCCAGCCGTTTTCGTGCAGATCGATCTTGTTCTTGATGCCGTCGAGACCGGCCATGAGGATTGCCGCATAGCAGAAATAGGGGTTGCAGGTAGCATCGGGGTTGCGCAATTCAAAGCGGCGCAGATTGGGGGTCTTGGCGTAAGCGGGAATACGGATGACCGCACTGCGGTTGGAGGTGGCATAGCCCACGGTTACGGGAGCCTCAAAGCCGGGAACCATGCGCTTGAAGGAGTTGGTGCTGGGATTGGTGATGGCACAGAGGGAAGCAATGTGCTTCAGAAGACCGCCCATAAAATAAT
>JAZNTC010000115.1:0-2119 GCA_045591605.1 Acutalibacteraceae bacterium
CTGCGTGGCAACGTCACGACCATAGGGCGAGGTCTGGGTGACCTGACCCGGCAGCGAGGTGGGCGCCATCTGACCGCCCGTCATGCCGTAGATCGCGTTGTTGATGAAAATGACGGTGATGTTTTCGCCGCGTGCCGCCGCGTGAACGGTTTCGCACGCACCGATGGAGGCAAGGTCGCCGTCACCCTGATAGGTGAACACCACGTTGTTCGGATCGGAGCGTTTGATGCCGGTTGCCACCGCCGGAGCACGACCGTGCGCTGCCTGCACCATATCGCAGTTGAAGAAGTTGTAAGCTGTCACCGAACAGCCGACCGGTGCCACACCGATGGTGCGCCCTTCAATGCCGAGTTCGTCCATCACTTCCGCCACCAGACGCGTCACGATACCGTGGGTGCAGCCGGGGCAATAGGAAAATTCCGCATTCGTCAATGCATGCGGTCTTTCAAATACGATGCTCATTACGATTCGGCTCCTTTCACCATGTCTTCAATCTTCGCCAACACTTCGGCAGGCGACATGATCATGCCGCCCACACGGTTGCAAAGATACACGGGTTTCTTGCAACGGATTGCCAGTTCCACGTCCTCGATCATCTGACCCATGGACAGTTCCACCGACAGGAAGGACTTCACCTTATCCGCCGCGGCGGCAAGCGGAGCCTTCGGGAACGGCCACAGGGTGATTGGACGGATCAAACCGACCTTGATGCCGCGCTTGCGCGCTTCGACGATCGCGTTCTTGGACACGCGCGCCGCAATGCCGAACGCCACGATGCAATACTCGGCATCCTCCATCATGTACTCTTCCCACATCGGCTCGTTCTGCTCAATGAGCTTATAACGCTCGTAGCGGGCAAGGTTTTCGGTTTCGAGTTGTTCGGGTTTCAAGAACAGCGAGTTCACAATGTTATGTTCACGTTGGCAACCCGTGCCGGTGACCGCCCACGGCTTTTCGTAGGTTTCCACTTCACCGAAGTCCAAACTCACAGGTTCCATCATCTGCCCCATCGTACCGTCCGCCAACAACATGGTGGTCATGCGGTACTTATCGGCAAGGTCAAAGCCTTTCACCGTGAGGCTCGCCATTTCCTGCACGCTGTCGGGAGCGAGCACAATCATGTGATAGTCGCCGTGACCGCCGCCACGGGTCGCTTGGAAATAGTCCGACTGGGACGGCTGAATGCCGCCGAGGCCCGGACCACCGCGCTGCACGTTTACGATGAATGCCGGCAGATCGCAGCCTGCGAGATAGGACAAACCTTCGCTTTTCAGCGAAATCCCGGGGCTGGAGGAAGAAGTCATCACACGCTTGCCGGTTGCGGCAACGCCGATCACCATATTGATGGCGGCAATTTCACTTTCCGCCTGCAAAAACACACCGTCGATCTTCGGCATACGTTTCGCCATATAGGCGGCAACCTCCGTCTGCGGCGTGATGGGATAACCGAAGTAGTGGCGGCAACCGCACTGGATGGCCGCTTCCGCGATGGCTTCGTTCCCTTTCATCAACACTTTTTCGGACATATTATTCACTTCCCCTTCCGCTTACTTTTCCACCGTGATAACGCAATCCGGACACATGGTGGCGCAAAACGCGCAACCGATGCACGCATCCTGATCGGTCATCTGTGCAGGATGGTGTCCTTTGGCGTTCATCTTGTCCTTGGACATTTCCAAAATCTTCTTGGGACACGCTTCCACGCAAAGGCCGCAACCTTTGCAACGATCGATGTCAAACGTTACTTTTGCCATGGTAAATACCTCCTTATGGTTGCCAATTGGTTTTTTCTTGCAGATGTAACGGGAACAGGTGTTCCACCTTTCCCCGAAGTGCGGCGGCAACGGATTCCTCCGCCGTGGTCATCACGAGCGGCAATCCGCACAGCCGTGCCGTTTCTTCGGCCAGTGCCACACTTTGAAGCACCGTTTCGGGGGTGGTTGCCGCCCCAAGGTTGGTGTTGTTGATCAACCCCGTGAAGGGCAACGATCCTGCCGCCTCCACCTCACGCAACACCTCCACCGCATCCTGCGGCGTGGCGGTGAGCGGTCGGCTGAAATTCAGCACCGCGAGCATGGCATAATCGTTTTCCTTTTTGATCGCGGGGGAATACCGCCCG
>JAZNTC010000116.1:0-12693 GCA_045591605.1 Acutalibacteraceae bacterium
GGCACACCGCAAACGTAATCGATGCCCTCCGTGAGCCCTTTGGCTTCATCGTCACGCGCCATGATACCGCCGTTGCGGCAACGCATCATTTCCACGTTGACCCCTTCATACCCCGAGGTGGGATAGCCGTAATACGACCACAAAAACGCGCACACGCGTTTTTTCTCGCGCGGCAGGGCAAGCACCTTCACCTCATCGGCAGTGAGGCTCACAATCTCGCCGGGACCAAGTTCACGCAGCGGTGTGTAGTCGAGTTTGGTGCAGGCAAAGGATTCGAACGACACGCAATAGCCATCCTCGTTTTGCCCGAGCACCACGGGGATGCGCCCCAAGCGGTCGCGTGCCGCCACGATGGAGCCGTCATCGCGCAGAATCAGGACAGACATCGCCCCCTCAATCACGTCCTGCGCGTAACACACACCTTCGATGAAATCGCTTTTTTGATTGATAAGCGCCGCCACCAGTTCGGTGGAGTTGACCGTACCGCTCGTCATCGCGTTGAAATGACCGCCGAGCGACAGGCATTGCTCTTGCAATTCCTTGGCATTGTTGATGCGGCCAATCACGCAGATGGCGTAAGCACCCCATTGCGAACGAATGAGCAACGGTTGCGGATCGGTGTCGCTGATGCACCCGATGGCCGCCGTGCCGTGCATTTCATCAAACACGTGCTCAAACTTGGTGCGGAACGGTGAGTTTTCAATGTTATGGATCTGCCGTTGCAGGCCGATCTCTTTATCGTACGCCGCGAGCCCTCCGCGACGGGTGCCGAGGTGAGAATGGTAATCCACCCCGAAGAACACGTCCGCCAGGCATTCGCCGTGCGATACGGCACCGAAAAAGCCTCCCATGGTCTACCTCTTACGCGAAAAACAGTTCCGACAAGGTCATCGGATCGATGTATTCGCCGTTTTTATACACACGCATATTGCCGGACGCGATCTCATCAATCAGCATCACGCTGCCGTCGGCATCGTAACCGAATTCAAATTTGATGTCATACAGCACCAGACCCTTTTCTTTCAGATCATCCGCCACGATCTGCGTGATCTTCTGGGTCATTTCCTTCATGTCGTCATACTGCTGTGCGGTCATCACGCCGAGATCCACCAGACCATCTTTGGTCACCAGCGGATCGCCCTTTTCGTCGTTCTTGAAGGTCATTTCCACATATGCCGGCAGATCTGCGCCCTCTTCGATGTAATCGCTGTAACGGCGGTAGAAACTGCCCACCGCCTTGTGGCGGCAGATAACTTCGAGCCCCTTGCCGAACACCTTGGCAGGAAGCACTTCCATGGTGGTGTCGGCGAGCGAAGCGTTCACATAGTGGGTCTTGATGCCGGCCGCATTCACTTTTTCGAAGAAATAAATGGACATGCGCAGGTTCACATCGCCCACGCCGTCGATGGTGAGCCCCACCGCGTTTTCACCGGGATCGAACACGCCGTCTTTGCCGGTGCAATCATCCTTGAATTTCAAGAGATAGTTGCCGTTATCCAGCGCAAATACATCTTTCGTTTTGCCTTTGTAAACCAGTTTCTTTTCCATCGTTGACGACTCCTTTTTTATATAAATAAATTTTTGTTAAACCGAGTCACAGACGGGCGGCAATGCCGGCATCCTTTTCCAGCACCGCTTTGGCATCCGCCGCACGCTTTTCGTCCAGACGTGCCGCCAGCGCCACATCCTCCACCGCGAGGATCTGTGCCGCAAGCAACGCTGCGTTGCCGCCGCCGTTGATCGCCACCGTTGCCACGGGGATGCCGGTGGGCATCTGCACGGTGGCAAGCAGGGCATCCATTCCCTCCAGCATCGGCCCCTGACACGGAATGCCGATGACAGGCAAGGTGGTGTTTGCCGCAACGGCGCCTGCCAAATGCGCCGCCATACCGGCCGCCGCAATCATCACACCAAACCCGTTTTGACGCGCAGAGCGCGCAAAGTCGCGCGCTTCATCGGGGGTGCGGTGAGCGGAATAGACGTGCACCTCAAACGGAATGTCCAGCGACTTCAACATATCCGTCGCTTTTTTGATGATCGGCAGATCGCTGTCGCTGCCCATCACAATGCCTACTTTTTTCATGTCAGAACCTCCTTAAAAACTAAAAAAGGGTGCACTCGACTTATCACAAGTCAAATGCGCCCAGACGGTCGGCTTTCTCTCATTCTTTGTTCCATGTGGTGCTCCACAAATCCGTCAGTCGCAAAGAATGTTAAGGGTGTTAAATTACAATAGTGATTATACCATATTTCGCCCTTTTCTGTCAAGAAAAATCGGGGGCGTTTTCCCCTTCAAAATTTGTGTATATTGACACGAAAAGGGGACGACACACCGTGTCGTCCCCCTGTGTTTTACGCCTTGTTGACCGAGCCGAACAGCTCCATCTTTTCCTTAACGGTCGCTTTGATCGCCTTGGTGCCATCCGCAAGGAGTTTGCGCGGGTCGAAGCCCTTGCCCTCAAGATCCTTGCCGGCTTCCACGTAGGCACGGGTTGCCGCCGCGAACGCGAGCTGACACTCGGTGTTCACGTTGACCTTGCACACGCCGAGGTCGATCGCTTTCTTGACCTGCTCTTGCGGAATACCGGTGCCGCCGTGCAGAACGAGCGGCATATCGCCCACCGCGTTTTTGATCTGCTCGAGCACGTCAAAGCGCAGGCCGGGCCAGTTAGCAGGATACTTGCCGTGGATGTTGCCGATACCGGCGGCGAGGATGTCCACACCGAGATCCGCGATCTGCTTGCATTCCGCCGGATCCGCGCATTCACCCAGACCCACAACACCGTCCTCTTCACCGCCGATGGAACCGACTTCCGCTTCGATGGAAAGACCCAGCTGATGTGCCACGTGCACAAGTTCGGTGGTCTTTGCAAGGTTTTCTTCGATCGGGTAGTGCGAGCCGTCAAACATGATGGAGGAGAAACCTGCCTGCACGCACTGATAGCACTGATCGTAGGTGCCGTGATCCAGGTGCAATGCCACCGGCACAGTGATGCCGAGCGACGCGATCATCGCCTTCACCATGGCAGACACCACGTTGAAACCGCCCATATATTTGCCCGCACCGGCCGACACGCCAAGGATGACGGGGGATTTGCACTCCTGCGCGGTTTCCAATACGGCACGAGTCCACTCCAAGTTGTTGATGTTAAACTGACCGACTGCGTAGTGACCGTCACGTGCTTTTTTCATCATTTCTGCTGCCGAAACCAACATGATAGATTCCTCCGTAAACAAGAAAATTACACTCTTTATTATACTCAAATTTCCGAAAAATGCAAGCGATACGGCACAAATTTCTCTTTGCAACAAAAACAGCCGTGACATTCCGTCACGGCTGTGCATTTTTACGCATCCACGGCATAATTGAGCGCGATTTTGCGGTCCGAAACAAACTGCCGCAAGGTCACCCCTGCCGCCGTCAACATACGGCGCGAAGCACGGGTGGAATCGGTTTCGGCATATTTATCCGACAGATACACCACTTCGCGGATACCGGCTTGAATAATGGCTTTTGCACACTCGTTGCAAGGAAACAGCGCCACATACAGTCGCGCACCGCGCAACGACTTGCCGCGCGCATTCAAAATGGCGTTTAACTCCGCATGCACCACAAAGGGATATTTCGTATCACCGTATGCCCCTTCGCGCTCCCACGGAAACTCATCGTCCGAGCATCCGGCAGGAAACCCGTTATACCCCGTGGACAGAATGACGTTGCCGCCGGCAGGATCATTGTCCCCGCTGACAATGCACGCGCCCACCTGCGTGCTCGGATCCTTGCTGCGCTGGGCCGCCAACATGGCGACCCCCATAAAAAACTCGTCCCAAGAGATATACTGTTCGCGCTTCACTTGAAACCACCCTTTTTCACACATTTTCTCTATTATAAACGATAATACGGCATTTGGCAAGAGAAAACTTGACAGCCGTCCGTTTTTGGGGTATAATGATACAAACGTTTGTTCGGGAGGCGTGGGCATGGAGATGTTTGTGACGTGGGGATTGTTGGTGCTTTGCGCCGTGCTGTTGGTGGTGCTGTTGGTGCGCCGTCCGCAGGATAACGGCGGTGAGGCGCGCTTGCGCGAGGAGATTCGTGCCTTGCGGCGCGAGCAGAACGAATCCCGTGCCGCCGAGCAAGCACGGTTGCACCAAGCGCTCAACGCCCAGACCGAACGGGTGAGCCGCACCTTGACCGAGGCGGTGGGGCGGTTGCAGGAAAGTAACGAGCAGAAGCTTGAACAGATGCGTGCCACGGTGGATGAAAAGTTGACCGAAACCCTGCAAAAACGGCTGGACACCAGTTTTCACGCGGTGGGCGAACAGTTGCAAAACGTGTATCGCTCGCTGGGCGAAATGAAGGAACTCGCCTCCGGTGTGTCCGACTTGCAACGCGTGCTCACCAACGTGAAAACGCGCGGCACGTGGGCGGAGGTGCAACTGGGCAGTTTGTTGGAACAAACCCTGACGAGCGAGCAGTTTGAACGTAACGTATCGGTGCGTGGGAACAACGAACGGGTGGAATTTGCGGTGAAAATCCCCTCACGCGAGGAGGACGGCAAGTTTGTGTGGTTGCCCATCGACTCGAAGTTTCCGCAGGAGGATTATCTGCGCCTGTCCGAAGCCGCCGACCGTGCCGACCGCACTGCCGTGGAGGAAGCCGCCAAAGCATTGGAACACATCATCAAAAAAGAGGCGGCCGACATTGCGCGCTTGTACATCAACGTGCCTGTCACCACCGATTTTGCCATTTTGTTTTTGCCCACCGAAGGGCTGTATGCCGAGGTGTTGCGCCGCCCCGGTCTGGCAGAGGAACTGCAACAGAAATACCGCGTGATGGTGTGCGGTCCCACCACCATCACCGCCTTTTTGAACACCCTGCGCATGGGTTTTCGCACCATTGCGTTGGATCGCCGTGCCGCCGAGGTGTGGAAGGTGCTGGGCGCCGCCAAAGCGCAATATGAAAAGTTTGGTGTGGCACTCGATAAGATCCAACGCAAGATTGAAGAAGCGGGCAACACGTTGGAGGATGCACGCAACCGCAACCGCATCATACAGAAGAATCTGCGGTCGGTGGAGGAACTCAGCCCTGCCGAAGCGGAAGACGTGCTGGAATTGCCGACAAGTGAGGAATAACAAAAGCACCCGCCTTACGGTGGGTGCTTTTTCATTCAATTTATTCCAACGCATCGGCAATGGCGGCAAATTGCTGCAAGGTCAATTCTTCCGCACGGGCGGTGGATGACACCCCTGCCGTTTCCAACGCGGCGCGCAGACGGTCGCGATCGGGCACGGCGGAGGAAAGCGAGTTGGAAAGCGTTTTGCGGCGCTGCCCGAAACCTGCACGAATCAGGCGGAACAGCAATTTTTCGTCTTTCACATTCACGGGCGGTGTTTTGCGCACCGTGAGCCGAATCACCGCGCTGTCCACATTGGGAGCCGGCATAAAACTGCCGCGCGACACGTCGAACAGTTTTTCCGCTTCGGCATAATATGCCCCCGCCAGCGTGACCGCCCCGGCGGCACGCGTCCCCGGCGCGGCGCACAAGCGGTCTGCCGCTTCGCGCTGTACCATCACGGTGAGTGCATCAATGGGCAAGCGACTTTCCAGCAACGCCATAATCAACGGCGAAGTTATGTAATACGGCAGGTTGGCGCACACCGACACGGGACGGTCGCCGAACCGCTCGCTGAGCAGCGCGTGCAAATCCAATTTCAGGGCATCGCCGTGCACCACCGCCACGTTTTCGCAATCCGCGAGCGTTTCGTCCAAAACAGGCAACAGGCGATCGTCCAGTTCGATCGCCACCACCTGCCCTGCCACGGCGGCAAGTTCTTTGGTGAGCACCCCCACACCGGGGCCGATCTCCAACACACCGCCGTCTTTATCCGCGCCGCAAGAAGCGGCCATGCGCGGACACACCGACGGGTTGATGAGAAAATTCTGCCCGAGTTTTTTGGAAAAGGAAAACCCGTGACGGGACAACAGATCCCGTACGTAGGCAATATCGGTCAACTGCGGCATTATCCTTGCCCTCTCTTTCTGCGGCGACGGCGATTATGCGCGGCCACCAGCAACACGTATCCGCCGACAAGCAGGAAGAACACGCCCAGCCCCACGTATAACCACACCGAGGAGAACACCTTTTTCACACCGCGCCACACCCATAACACGTCACTGCGCTTCACCGAAGCACCGGCCACCATCGGCACTTCGCCGATCTTTTGGTCGGGGGTGATATACAGTTCGATCACACCGCAATGTGTCGCTTTTTCCACCGGGGCATCCACGCCATCGGCATTGATGAGAATCGGCTTCAAAATCACCGAGGTGACGTCCCAATCGTTGGGAACGACCGTGCCGAACGAGCCGCCCGACACCAAGCCCACCGTATCGATTGACCACGCGAGATCCACCGGCAGTTGCGCCACGGGCTGTCCTGCCGACAGCAAGGTTTTGTAGGAAAAATGGTTGAACGCCCATTCGTACAAATTCTGCGTATCTTCAAAATGCGCGATGGCACGGTCGGTGCCGTCCGCGGCGGCACTGCCCAGCACTACCGCCATGTAGCGATAACCGCCGTCCTTTGCCACCGAGACCATGCACCGTCCGGCTTCGTCTGCATAGCCGGTGCGCCCAAATTCCAGTTTGGAATAGTAACTGTCGGTGATGGGACGAAGCATCGAGTTGACGGTGGCACGCTGTTGCTTTTGCCCCACGATGGGATTCACTTCATAGTTGCGCACGCCGAGCATGGCGGTGAGTTCGGGATATTCCATCGCGGCACGCATGATTTTGGCAAGGTCACGCGCGGTGGTGTATTGTCCGAGTTCATCCAATCCCGTCACATTGGCAAAGGCGGTGTCACGGCACCCCATCTCCTGCGCCATGTAATTCATACCGTCCAAAAATGCGGACACGCTGCCCGACAGCGCGGTGCACAAGGTCACACACGCATCCGCCGCCGTTTCCGCCATTGAAGCGGTGAGCAGATCGCGCAAGGTCCATGTATCCCCCACCTGCATATTCACCACACCTAAACCGGTGCCGGTGATCTGCAAATAGCAGTTGTAATCGTACACACCCGTCGCGGTGTCAATATCCAGATTGCGTGCACGGATCTCACGAATGGCATACAACCCCACCATCACACGCACGGTGGCAGAAGGGGAACGGCGCACATCCGCCGCCCGTTCAAACAGCACGGCATCCTGCTCTTGGTCGTTGCCGATATACATGAGCAACGCCGATTTTGCATTGACCGCCACCTCTTCGGGCAGCTCATACGCCGCACGGGCGGTGAGGGGAGCAACAAACAAGGTCATCAGCAATACCGTCGCCAAAAGGACGGAAACCAACCGTTTCATACCGTACGGCTCCTTTCAGATGAATTACAGATACAGAATACCACACCTTCCCCCGTTTGGCAAGGCGGTTATTCGCTTTTTTGCAATACTTTTACAATCTCGCCGAGATACAAGCGATGATAGTCCCCGTTTTGGTAATGAGCGGCGATGCGGTCGTCCAAAAAGTGTTGCGGATCCAGATCCGACACATAGCGTTTGCGGCAGACGAGCACCAAATGTGCTTCATCAAAATACGGTGCCGCGGCATCGAACCGCGGTGTCAAACCTGCCGCCGCCACCTTGTCGGTGTCACGCCCCGACACACGACCGCACAGTTGCAACGCCGCACGATGCGCTTCGCCGAGGAAGGCGAGGGTATAGTATTCCTCCCGTTCCATAAACTCATACGTGTAACGGGACGGACGCACCACCGCCGCCGCGCACGGCGCGTTCCACATCACCCCTGCACCGCCCCAACCGGCGGTCATGGTGTTGAAATCCTGCGGCTGTCCTGCGGTGATCAGCATCCATTCTTTCCCAATCAGGTGAAACAGATTTTCTTGTATCTCCTCGGGTTTAATCTCAATAAAGTTGCTCATTGCATTCTCTCCTCATAAATTTTTCACCTCCCTTGTGAAAGGGAGACTGTCGTCTTTACCATCATAGCACACTTTCGAAAAAAAGGCACGGTTTTTTTGCCGCGGCATACCATGGGAATGAACGACCGACGAAAGGAGTGTGTGTTATGTTTTGGTATACCGTTCAACCGGGCGACACTCTGTACACATTGGCGCGGCGTTGCAACACCACCGCCGCAGTGCTGGCGCGCTTAAACGGGGTGATCGACCCTGAAAACCTGCAAGTCGGGCGCCGCCTGCGCTTGCCGTGTCCCCTGCGCCCTATGCCGCCCCGTCCGCCTATGCCGCCCCGTCCGCCCATGCCGCCGCACGGAGATGACGACGATGACGACCGCTACGTGGTGCAACCGGGTGACACCTTGTTTGCCATTGCCAAGGCAAAGGGCACCACGGTGGAAACCTTGGTGCAACTCAACCGCTTGACCAATCCAAACCTCATTTTCCCCGGTGACCGCTTGCGGTTGCCCGATTAAAGACCCACAGGGGTGTGACAATGTCACACCCCTGTGATTTTCAGTTTTTCCATAAAGTCTTCCATACGTGTCGCGTGGCGCAGGAAAAGTGTGGGGCTTGTCAACGCTTAATGCGACGGTTTATTTTATTGAAAACATAAATATTTTTTTATAAAGGGGTTGCATTTTTTGTAAAGCGGTGGTATACTGTGTGCAGATACAGGATGATGAAAGAGTGGGGCGACCCGCTCTTTTGTGTTAGGAGGAGTGAATTCGTGGCTGAAAAAGTGAGTGGCGTGGCCGCCACCTGCCGCCGTTTGGCACAGCCGGTGGCGGAAGAACTGGGACTCACCTTGTGGGATGTCCGTTTTGTGAAAGAGGGCGCTTCGTGGTATTTGCGCTATTGGATCGATAAAGACGGCGGTGCCGATCTGAACGATTGTGTGGCGCTGTCCCGTCGGTTGAACCCCCTTCTGGATGAAGCCGATCCTATTCCGCAATCCTATTCGCTGGAAGTCAGCACCCCCGGTGTGGAACGGGAACTCACCCGTCCCGAGCATTTCGCCTATTGCGAAGGCTGGGCGGTCGTGGTGCGGTTGTACCACGCGGTGGACGGCGAACGCGAATTCGCAGGCATTCTGTTACCGCTCACCGAGGACGGCAGTGTGTGCATCGAAACGGAGGAGGGCGAACAGCTCACCTTCGCGAAAAAAGAGGTGTCGCTCGTGCACGTGTTGGACGATGAAGATGCCTACGGCTTGGACGACGAAACCGATGGAGACGAATGATCTCCAAAGGTGAGCATACGAGCCCGAACCCGCCGCAAAGCAGACATTGCTCGCAGTTTCTACTGTCTGAAGTTTTGCGGCAATGTCACCGAGAATGAGCACATTGTGCTCATTCTCCCAACAAGGGCAGTAGGTAATACGTTCGGTGCTTTTTGCCCCGTCCGTTCTCGCAAGGCGAAAGCCTTGCTTTGCCCGACCGAAACAAAAGCCCCTCGAAATCTCCTCACTTTACGGTCGCAGATTTTGGAAAGAGCGGGTTTTGGTTCAGCCGCGGCAAAAGCGCAACCAATACTGTCGTATTGGCGAGCATTTTAACAATGGATGAGCAAAAATCCGCCTTCCCAAAACGGAGTTCGGGTTTGAATGCTCACCCCGATACAGAAAGGATGACAGACAAAATCATGGCTACCAAGAAAAACAACGCAAACAACGCCGAATTCTTTGAAGCAGTCCGTCTGCTGGAAAAGGAAAAAGGCATCCCTGCCAAATACTTGATTGAAAAAATCCGTACCGCCATCGTGTTGGCGGTGCGCCGCGACTTTGGCGCAAAGGAAAACGTCCTTGTGGTGATGGATCCCATCACCAACGAATTCCGCGTGACCGTGCAAAAAACGGTGGTGGAAGAGGTGCTGGATTCCGATTTGGAACTGTTGCCCGAACAGGCGGCGAAGTACAAGAAAAACGCCAAGGTCGGCGACGTGGTGGAAATCGAACTCGAAACCAAGCAGTTCGGTCGCATTGCCGCCCAATCCGCCAAGCACGTGATTCGTCAGGGTATTCGTGAAGCGGAAAAAGATCAACAGCGTGAAGAATTCCAGCGCCGCAACCAGGAACTGGTCACCGCGCTGGTCACCCGTGTGGATCCCACCACGGGTTCCGCCACGGTGGAGATCGGCAAATCCGAAGCGTTGCTGCCCCGCACCGAGATGATCGGCGACGAAGAGATCCGCGAAGGCATGCACGTCAAGGTGTTTGTGGTGGATGTGAAAGAGACCGAAAAGGGTCCGCGCATTTACATTTCCCGTACCCATGCCGGTTTGGTGAAGCGTTTGTTTGAAAACGAAGTGCCCGAGATCTTCAACGGCACCATCGAAGTGAAAGCCATCGCCCGTGAGGCAGGTTCGCGCACCAAGATGGCGGTGCTTGCCCACGAAGAAAACGTGGATGCGGTCGGCTCTTGCATCGGTCCGCGCGGCGCACGTGTGGCCAAAGTGGTGGAAGAACTGGGCGGCGAAAAGATCGATATCGTGGATTACAGCGACGATATGGAGAAGTTTATTGCGGCGGCGTTGCTGCCTGCTAAGGTCGTGTCGGTGGAACTGGATCCCGAAGGGGCAAAAGCGTGCCGCGTGACCGTGCCGGAATCGCAGTTGTCGCTCGCTATCGGCAACAAGGGACAAAACGCCCGTCTGGCGGCGCGCCTGACCGGCTGGAAAATCGATATTCGTCCCGAAAGCGGTTTCTTCGGAGAATAATTGACAGAGGTGTTTTTGAATGGCACAACAGCAAAAGCCGGCACGGCGCATCCCGTTGCGTAAATGCACCGGTTGCGGCGAAATGAAGCCAAAAAAAGAATTGGTGCGTGTGGTGAAAAGCCCCGAAGGGGAGATCTCGCTGGATATGGTCGGGCGCAAACCCGGTCGCGGCGCATACGTCTGCCCCACGCCCGCTTGTCTTGCCGCCGCGCGCAAAGCGCACCGCTTCGAAAAAGCGTTTTCGTGTGCCATTCCCGAAGACCTCTATGACCGTATGGAGGAGGAATTGGCGGCAAATGAATGACCGTTTATGCGGACTTTTGGGGATGGCGCGACGCGCCGGACGGTTGCTGGCAGGATTTGATGCCGTGGCAGATTCCGTGAAAGCCAAACGGGCACACGTGATTCTGCTCGCAAGTGATCTGTCCCCCAAGACCGAAAAGGAGTTGCGTTTCGCGGCAGGCGATGCCGTACCGCTCCTTCATACCAAACTGACCAAAACCGAAATCGGACACGCCGCAGGGTATCAAAAACCGCTCGGCGTTGTCGCGACCGAAGACCGAGGCTTTGCGGCCGCCATGATGAAGGCCGCCGATTGTCGCAATGAGGAGGATGCCGTATGACCGTTAAATACCGTGTGGGCGACGTTGCCAAAGATCTGGGCGTGCCCAGCAAAGATGTGATCGCACTGCTCGGAGAGTATGTGGATACCCCGAAGAAGAGTGTCACCACCCTCACCGAAGAGGAATTGAACCTGATTTTCGAATACTACACGCAAAAGAACGCTGTGAAGAGTTTGGATGCGTATTTCGCCGCCGCGGAGAAGCGCCGTGAGCAGTCGGCCGCCGCCGCGAAGAAGGCGAAGGAGGACGAAGCCGCCGCTCTGCGTAAACAGCAAGAAGAAGCGGCCGCCGAACTGCGCCGCTTGGCAGAGGAAGCCGCCGCGGCCGAAAAGGCGAAAGCGGATGCCGAAAAAGCAAAGGCGGATGCCGCCCGCGCCGCCGAGCAGAAAGAAATTGAGCGCAAAGCGGCCGAAAAGCGTGCCGCAGAGGAAAAGAAAGCCGCCGAAAAGAAAGCGGCTACGCCTCCCGTGGTCATTCCGCCGCAACCGCAGAAAAAGAAGAAAGACAAAGATGAAAATGCCGCTCCCATCACCCGTGAGATCGAACGCCGCACGGTGGATACCCGTGCGCCGCAACAACTTTCGGCGAACAAGTACGATGAAAAGTACGACGTGATGGCGCAATCCTCCAACCGCGTGCGCGGCGAGGGCGTGGCGCAAAAGCAAAAAATCAACCAAAAATCCCAGCAGTATCGCAAGCCGCAACGCCGCCGCGAAACCGAAGCGGAGCGTATGCGCCGCATTCAGCTGGAACGTCAGAAGAAGCCGATCACGGTACAGGTGGGCGAAACCATCACGGTGGGCGAATTTGCCTCCCGTTTGAAGGTCACCTCCGCCGAAGTCATCAAAAAGCTCATGATGATGGGCGTGATGGCATCGGTCAACCAAGAAATCGACTTTGACACCGCGTTCTTGGTGGCGGAAGAACTGAACGCCAAGGTGGAACGCGAAGTGGTGGTCACCATTGAAGAGCGTATCATCGACGATAGCGAAGACACGGCGCAGGATTTGCAGCCGCGTGATCCCGTCGTGGTGGTTATGGGTCACGTTGACCACGGTAAGACCTCCATTTTGGATGCTATTCGCAAGACCAACGTCACCGCAGGCGAAGCCGGCGGCATCACCCAGCACATCGGTGCGTACCGTGTGGATATCGGCGACAACAACTGGCTGACCTTCTTGGACACCCCCGGTCACGCGGCGTTCACCTCGATGCGTGCGCGCGGTGCACAGGTGACGGACATTGCCATTCTGGTCGTCGCCGCGGACGACGGCATTATGCCGCAGACCATCGAAGCGATCAACCACGCCAAGGCAGCAGGCGTGTCCATTATCGTGGCCATCAACAAAATGGATAAGCCCACCGCCAAC
>JAZNTC010000117.1:0-2701 GCA_045591605.1 Acutalibacteraceae bacterium
AACCTCACCCAGCAGGTGGTGGCGGAAGTCAAAAAGTTCTTTCCGCGCAAGGTGTTCGGCACCCCCATTCCGCGCAGCGTGCGGTTATCGGAAGCGCCGAGTTACGGGCAGCCGATCAACCATTACGATCGCAACTCCAAAGGCGCGAAAGCCTATGCGGCATTGGCGGAGGAATTGATTAAGAACAACAAAGGAGGCGTGTTCTGATGGCGGCAAAAAAAGGCGGACTCGGCAAAGGGCTTGACGCGTTGTTTTTGGAAAACAGCGCGGAGGAACAGGGCAAAGTCGTGTCGTTGCGCCTCAGCGAGATTGTTCCCAATCGCGCCCAGCCGCGCAAACAGTTCGACGAGGAAGCGTTGGCGCAACTCGCGGAATCCATTGCGCAACACGGCGTGATTCAGCCGTTGCTCGTGCGTCCGCTTGCAGACGGCACCTACCAGTTGGTGGCAGGTGAACGCCGTTGGCGCGCTTCGCGCCAAGCCGGATTGACCGAAGTGCCGGTCACCGTGCGTGAAATGACCGACAAAGAAGCGGCACAACTTGCCTTGATTGAAAACCTGCAACGCGAGGACCTAAACCCGATGGAAGAGGCGAACGGGTATCGCACCTTGATGGAAACCTACGCCCTCACGCAGGAAGAAACCGCGCGTGTGGTGAACAAATCGCGCCCGGCGGTGGCAAACGCTCTGCGCCTGTTGAACCTGCCCACCGCGGTGGCAGGCTTGGTGGAAAGCGGCAAACTGTCGGCAGGTGCGGCACGCACCGTGCTGGCTTTTGAAACCGAAGCCGAACAGTTGGCGGCGGCAGAAGTAGCGGTGGCAAAAGGTCTTTCGGTGCGCGATTTGGAACGTATGGCAAAGAACGCGAAAAAGGAAGCGAAAGAGCCCGCCGTGACGGCATTCGCGAAAAACAGTTTTTACAGCGAAGTGGAATTGGCACTGACCGAACATCTCGGTCGCCGTGTGCAGGTGGTGGAAGGCAAAAAAGGCGGCATTCTCCAGTTGGAGTTTTACAGCGAGGAAGATCTGAAAGATCTTGCCAACCGCTTGGTGCCCACCGAGGAATAAACAAACCCCTACGGGCGGAAGGTTTCTTCCGCCCGTATATTACAAAGGGGCAGGTTTTGGGAAAACCATACGTTATTACAGAAAAGAGGGTGTAGAATGGCTTTGAGTGAAGAATACACCTATGTGTGGCCGCTGACCGTGCCGACCTATGACACGGCGGCGAACGGCTTGTTGCGGCTCTCCGCACTGTTGCGTTGGCAGCAGGAAGTGGGCGAGCGGCAAACCAAATTGTACGGTTTGGATTGGGATGCGCTGGCGGCACAAGGGTATGCCTTTGTGCTGGCGCGCGGATGCGGCGAAGTGTATCACCTGCCGCGCCACGGCGAGCAGGTGACGGTGCAAACGTGGAGCGACCATATTCAGGGGGTACAATTTTTCCGGGGGTATCGCATGGTGTCCGCATCGGGAGAAATCCTTACCGAAAGTATGGCGAGTTTTGCGTTGGTGGACATTCGCACCCATCGGTTGTGCCGTCCGTCGGCGGTGGATATGAGCGCCCTGCCTACGGCGGTGCAGAAAACGGGTTGTCCCTTGCCGCCTGCACTGAAAGAATTGCCGCCGATGGACGCGGTGGGCGAATGGACGGTGCGCCACTCGTCGGTGGATTTTAACCGTCATTTGAACAACACGGTGTATGCCGACCTCATGTGGGATTTCCTGCCCCCGACGGTGCAGAAGAAAGTGCCGCGCCGTTACGCGTTGCAATACATCACCGAAGCGCGCGAAGGAGATACGCTCACCTTGTTTTACGGTGCCGAGGGGGACACCCATTACGTGGAAGCGCGGGTGGGTGACACCCGTTGCTTTGTTGGTAAGGTAGAGGTATAAAATGGAGCAGGAAGCAAGTATGGCGGCGGCATTTGAAGCCGCCGCGGCGCGCATGGCAAGCAGCGGCATCGGCACGTTGTCGGAACGCACGTTGCACGGCACACTGAAATATTGGTTACAGCCGAACGAGGTATTTCACGAAGTGGCGGTGGAAGGCTGTGTGGCGGACATTTTCGACGGCGAAACCGTCACCGAAGTGCAAACGGTGGGACTATATCCGCTAAAAAAGAAACTCGCCACCCTGCTCGCACACTATCCCGTGACGGTGGTGGTGCCGATTCCCCATCGCAAGTGGGTTGCGTGGATCGTTCCCGAAACGGGGGAACGCGGTGAACTGCGCCGTTCTCCCAAAACGGGCAAACCGTGGGATGCGTTGCCCGAACTGTTTTGGATCACGGAATTTTGGCAAGAGGAAACCGTCCATCCCCTCACGGTGAAACTCTTGTTTGTGGATCTGGAAGAGTACCGACTGCAAGACGGCTGGGGCAGCGACGGTAAGCGCGGTGCTCACCGCGCGGATCGCCGTCCACTGGAAGTGACGGGCGAGATCACCTTGCACGGGTTTGCGGACGTGGGCGCGTTGTTGCCGCCCCTGCCGCAGGAGTTTGCCGCCGCCACCTTGCAAAAAGCGTTGGGAAAGCGTGGGCGCACGCTGTGGCGCGCCACTCGTTTTTTGGAAGAGAGCGGTGCGATCACACGTTGCCGCAAAGAAGGGCGCACAATTATATACAAGGAAAAGGGTGCTTTCTATTGAAAGCACCCTTGAGCGTGTGAAAAAA
Source organism: Acutalibacteraceae bacterium (assembly GCA_045591605.1). Classification (GTDB taxonomy): domain Bacteria; phylum Bacillota; class Clostridia; order Oscillospirales; family Acutalibacteraceae; genus SIG588. The sequence continues at coordinate 2,675 of JAZNTC010000117.1, forward strand.
CTTCTTGGAAACTAAAAAAGACGGAGG
>JAZNTC010000118.1:0-3074 GCA_045591605.1 Acutalibacteraceae bacterium
GTGGCGGCACTGGCCGCCGACGGCGTGCGTGCGGTGGGCGGCTGTTGCGGCACCACCCCTGCCTATATTGCGGCGGTGACGGCGGAGCTGCAAAAATATACCCCCAAAGAGATTTTGCCAAAGCAGGACACGGTGGTGTCGTCTTATACCCACGCGGTGACCTTCGGTGCGCGACCGATACTGATCGGCGAGCGCATCAACCCCACGGGCAAAAAGCGGTTTAAGCAAGCGCTCACGGAAAACGATGTGGATTACATTCTGGCAGAAGGGGTCAATCAGCAAGAAAAAGGCGTGCACGTTTTGGACGTGAACGTGGGATTGCCGGAGATTGACGAGGTGGCAATGCTGCGCACGGTGGTGTGCGAACTGCAAGCCGTGTCCGACCTGCCGTTGCAGATCGACACCGCCGATACGGCGGCGATGGAAGCGGCATGGCGCCGCTACAACGGCAAACCGCTGATCAATTCGGTCAACGGCAAGGCGGAGAGTATGGCGGCGGTGTTTCCGCTGGTGAAAAAGTATGGCGGCGTGGTCATTGCCCTCACGCTGGATGAACACGGCATTCCTGCGGATGCCGCAGGACGGGTGGCGATCGCACGGCGCATTTTGGCGGTTGCCGCGCAATACGGCATTGACAAAAAGGACATCGTGTTCGATACACTTGCCATGACGGTCAGCGCGGACGATGGGGCGGCGCTTGCCACCTTGGGTGCGTTGCGGCAGATTCGGGAAGAACTCGGCTGTCACACCTCACTCGGGGTGTCCAACGTGTCCTTCGGCTTGCCGCAACGGGATGCCATTAACAGCACCTTCTTTGCTTTGGCACTCGAAAACGGGCTGTCCGCCGCCATTATGAACCCCTATTCCGCCGATATGATGCGCACCTACTACACCTATAACGCGCTCAAAGGCCTGGATGCGAATTGTGCCGCCTACATCGAAGCGGCGGCGACCTTTGCCACGGTGGGGACGGCCACCCCTGCTCCTGTGTCGGGCGAGGTTGGCGGCTCGGCGTTGCAACGCGCCATCGCCAAGGGGATGAAGGAGCGCGCAGGGGAGGTCACGGCAGAACTCCTTAAAACCACCCCCCCGTTGGACGTCGTGCAAAACGAAGTGATCCCTGCACTCAACACGGTGGGTGTCGGGTTTGAAAACAAGACGGTGTATCTGCCGCAACTGCTGATGAGTGCCGAAGCGGCAAAGACCGCGTTCGAGCAGATCAAAGCCTCCATGACAAGCAGTGAAAAGCCTGCCGTGAAAGGGCGGTTTGTGCTGGCAACGGTGCAGGGCGACATTCACGACATCGGCAAAAACATTGTGAAACTGCTCCTCGAAAACTACGGGTTCGAGGTGTACGATCTCGGTCGTGACGTGCCGCCCGAAACGGTGGTGGAAACGGTGATTGCCACCAACGCACCGCTGGCAGGGCTCAGCGCGCTGATGACCACCACCGTCCCTGCGATGGAGGACACGGTGCGGCTGTTGAAAGCGCGTGCCCCGTGGTGCAAAACGGTGGTGGGCGGCGCGGTGCTCACGGCAGATTACGCCGCGCGCATCGGGGCAGACCACTACGCGAAAGATGCGATGGACACCGTCCGTTATGCGGAAAAAATAGTGAGTGAGTAAAAAAGATGCTGTTCCCCACGAGGAACAGCATCTTTTTCACGTTTTACGGTATTCTGTGGGGGTGACACCGAACGGCGCTTTGAAGCAGCGGTTGAAACTGCGCAAGGAGGTGTAGCCGCTGTTCACCGCGATTCGGCGTGCGCGCGCATGAAGCACATAAAACCCTCCTTATTTAAAAAGAGGGGGCAGATGCGAAAACCTGCCCCCTGTTGTATTAAACGTTAAAGCGGAACAGCACGATGTCGCCGTCCTTCATCACGTATTCTTTACCTTCGGAGCGGACAAGCCCCTTTTCTTTGGCGGCGGTCATGGAACCGCATGCCATCAAGTCGTCGTACGCAATCACTTCGGCGCGGATGAAACCACGTTCAAAATCGGTGTGGATTTTGCCTGCCGCCTGCGGCGCTTTGGTGCCGTCGGTGATGGTCCACGCGCGCACTTCGGGTTGTCCTGCGGTGAGATAGGAGATGAGCCCCAGCAAGCGGTAACTCGCTTGGATCAAGCGATCCAGACCCGAATGGGACAGACCAAGTTCTTCGAGGAACATGACCTTTTCTTCCGCATCCATATCGGCAATGTCGGCTTCCATCTGTGCGCAGATGGGCAATACTTCCGCGTTTTCGGCGGCGGCAAGCGCCTGCACCTTTTGGAACAACGGGTTTGTGTCCAAACCGCCCGTGAAGTCGCCCTCGCTCAAATTCGCGGCATAGATCACGGGTTTCGCGGTGAGCAGCGGCGTGGCGGCGAGGATTGCTTCCTCTTCGGGAGAGGTGATGAGCGCACGTGCCGGTTTGCCGTCGGTCAACCCCTGCAACACGGTTTGGAGATAGTCGTATTCGCCCTGCAACGTCTTGTCACCTTTCAGCGCTTTGGCGGTGCGGTCAATACGGCGTTCCATCGTTTCCATATCGGCAAAGATGAGTTCCAAATTGATGGTTTCGATGTCACGCAGGGGGTCCACGCTGCCTTCCACGTGGATGATGTCGTCATCCTCAAAGCAACGCACCACGTGCACGATAGCATCCACCTCACGGATGTTGGCAAGGAACTTGTTGCCCAAGCCTTCACCGCGGCTGGCGCCCTTCACCAAACCGGCGATGTCCACGAATTCGATCACCGCCGGGGTGATCTTCACGGGGTTATACATCTCTGCCAGGCGGTCAAGGCGCTCATCCGGCACCGCCACCACGCCCACGTTGGGGTCGATGGTGCAGAACGGATAGTTCGCGCTTTGTGCGCCTGCGTTGGTGATGGCATTAAACAGAGTGGATTTGCCGACATTCGGCAACCCGACGATACCTAGTTTCATTTGCTTCTATATCTCCATAAAAATCCTTTATTTATCAAGGTTTTTTGGCACCCCGGTTTTCCGTATACATCTTTTTACACGGTAGCGGTGGGGGAGCTTTCTTCAAACAAGGATACGGCCTTTAACATAGGATCGTTCG
>JAZNTC010000119.1:0-2754 GCA_045591605.1 Acutalibacteraceae bacterium
ACATGGCTACGATCCGACTTGTGAGCACCCGATTTGGAAGGGATGGCCGCCAATTTGCCGCCGATAGGGGAGGGAGAGAGGGTCACGGTCATGTCACGTGTCGCTCCCTTCTGCGATCCATTGGGCGAGGTCGCAGGCCGCAATCTCGTGCAGGGCGCAATCGCCGATCATGTGGGGGACAATTAAAGTGAGGGTGTTGCCGCGACGCTTTTTGTCGCGCAGGGCAACGGTCATCAAGTCTTGGGCGGTGTAGGGATTTTTGGTGGGCAGACCGTGCGCGCGCAACACGGCAATCAGCCGTGCGGCATCCGCTGTGGCGCACAACCCACGCTTGGCGGCGGCACGGGCGATGACCGCCATACCGATGGCGACCGCCTGACCATGTGCCAGTGTGAAATCGCTGCACTGTTCCACTGCGTGCCCCACGGTGTGCCCCAAATTCAACAGTTGGCGGCATCCGTTATCCTGCTCGTCCTGTTCCACAATGTGTGCTTTGTATCGAATGCAACGGGCAACCGCATCCGCAAGGTCGATCGTCGCGGCATTCTCCAGCGAGGAGAACAGCGCCGGGTCGGACAACATAGCGGTTTTCACGGTTTCCGCCATCCCGTTTTGCCGTTCCAAGGGGGGCAGGGTTTGAAAGGTGGCGGTATCGCACAGCACGCCGAGCGGTTGTTTAAACGCACCCACCAGATTTTTCCCTGCCGCCAAATCCACCCCTGTTTTGCCGCCGACAGCGGCATCCACCGCAGCAAGCAAGGTGGTGGGCATGGTCACGTGGGCAATGCCGCGCAGATACACCGCTGCGGAAAAGCCGGCCATGTCGCTCACCACACCGCCGCCCAATGCCACGACCATATCGGTGCGCGTGAGGGCGTGCTGTGCCATGTATTCGAGCAAATCCACCAAGGTGGCGGTGGATTTGGAGGGCTCGCCGTGCGGGAACACAAAGCGATGCACGGTGAATCCTGCTGCGGTGAGACTCTTTTCCACCGTGTCGGCATACAGCGCGTTCACGGTATCGTCTGTCACCAAAGTGACGACACAGGGAGCGTGTAAATCCAAAAGCCATTCGCCGCTTTTCGCGAGCAGGTCTTGCCCCACCGTGACGGTGTAATTCACCGAGGCGCGGACGGGGATGCGATCGGTAACAGTCATCCGTTGTGACTCCTTTCGGCTTCCATGGTGGCGAGCTTTTGCAGACGTCCTTCACGCAACAGCGTGTACAGCGCATCCGCGTCCTCACCTTTCAATGCATCGGCGTACCGTTGCAGATGGGCGATCACCAGTTCCAGTTCCGTCGCCAGATGATCCTTATTTGCCAGGAACAGGGCGGTCCACATGGTCTCATCCAGCAGAGCCACACGGGTCAGATCCTTAAAACTGCCTGCCGAAAAGCCGCTGTGGATCAAGGCGGTGGGAGATTTGACGTAGGCGCTTGAAATAATGTGCGCAAGCTGAGAGGTGTAGGCGATGGTGCGATCGTGTCCGTCGGGATCGGAGAAGCGCAATTCCGCAAACCCTGCCGTGAGGAACAGATCTTTGAGCATCGAGAGGGTCATGATGTCGGTAGTCTCGTCGGGGGTGAGGATCATGGAAGCACCGGCAAACAGATCGATCGAACTGTTATCGAAACCGCTGCACTCGCGACCGGCCATCGGGTGACCGCCGACGTAAATGAACCCGTTTTCTTGGGAGAGAGGAGCGAGCACGTCGTGCACCGCGCGCTTCACACCGCACAGATCCACCAGCACCGCACCTTTTTTCATCAAGGGAGCAATGCGTGCCGCTTCTTTTACCAACACCTGCGGAATCAGCGCCAACAACACGAGATCGCATTCGCCGAGCATATCGTCGGTGAGGCGAGCGGTCACCGCTTCGCTGAGCAGGGCTTTGGACATGGTGTCCTCATTCGTGTCCAATCCCCAGACCGTGTGATCGGTGTTGTGGGAGATGGCACGTGCCATTGAACCGCCGATCAAACCGAGACCGATAATACCGATTTTCATGGGAACATCTCCTTACATATTGGCCATGGCGGCACGCAGGGTAGTGACTTGGGTGGACAACTTGGTGAACGCTTCGGGGGTGAGGGACTGCGGACCGTCGCACAAGGCGTGTGCCGGGTCGTTGTGCACCTCGATGATCAGACCGTCCGCACCGGCGGCGGTGGCGGCCATGGACAGCGGCGCCACCAAACGCGCAATACCGGTGGCGTGGCTCGGGTCGATCACCACGGGCAGGTGGGTGCGCCCGTGCAACACCGGCACGGAGGAGATATCCAACGTGTTACGGGTGACGGTTTCGAAGGTGCGGATACCGCGTTCGCACAACACCACGTTCGGGTTGCCGCCTGCCAGAATGTATTCCGCGCTCATCAGCAGTTCCTCAATGGTGGAGGAGAGACCGCGTTTGAGCAGGATAGGTTTGTTGGTGTGACCGAGTTTTTTGAGCAGTTCGAAGTTTTGCATATTGCGTGCACCGACCTGGATCATATCCACGTTGTCGAACAGCGGCAACTGCTCGGCATCCATAATTTCGGTGACGATGGGCAGGCCCGTTTTCTCCTGCGCTTCCAACAAGAGACGAATGCCTTCGCCGCGCATACCCTGGAAGGAGTAGGGGGAGGTGCGCGGCTTGAACGCGCCGCCGCGCAACATATTGGCGCCGCCGGCTTGCACCGCCGCCGCGACTTCACAGATCTGTTCTTCCGATTCCACCGAGCAAGGGCCGGCGATCATGGCGAAATGGCTG
>JAZNTC010000120.1:0-3523 GCA_045591605.1 Acutalibacteraceae bacterium
AACTCGTCACGAAGAATGGCATCGGCCTCACGAAGTGCGTGGAGACGGTCACGGGTGATGGCACCAAGGCAACGCACGCCAAGCCCCGGACCCGGGAACGGCTGACGGTCCACCATGGAGGAGGGAAGTCCCAGCGCACGACCAACTTCGCGCACTTCGTCTTTATACAGCAGGCGGACAGGCTCGACCAACCCTTCAAAATGGATGTCCTCCGGCAGACCGCCCACGTTGTGGTGCGCTTTCACGCCGTCACTTTCCAAAATATCGGGATAGATGGTGCCCTGCGCCAAGAAGGATACGTCGGTCAACTTGCGCGCTTCTTCCTCGAACACGCGGACGAATTCGCCGCCGATGATTTTACGCTTGGTTTCGGGATCCGCCACACCGGCAAGTTTGTCCAGAAAACGGTCGGTCGCATCGATGTACACGAGGTTTGCATCCAATCCGTTTCGAAAAACCTCAATCACCTGCTCGCTTTCGCCTTTACGCATCAAGCCGTGGTTCACGTGCACGCACACGAGTTGTTTGCCGATCGCCTTGATGAGCAACGCCGCGACGACCGACGAATCCACGCCGCCCGACAGCGCGAGCAACACCTTTTTGTTGCCGACCTGCTCACGCACCTCGGCGACCTGCTCGGCAATAAACGCTTCGGCAAGGGCAGGGGTGGTGATGCGCTCCATGGTTTCGGGACGCTTGTAATTCAGTTGCATGGGGATCCCTCCGTTTTCAGTTTTAAACACAGTTTTTAATATGGATATTATACGCGTTTTTTTGCGGAATTGCAAGATGTTTGCCGCATCAGACCCTTCCAAAATTCGAAAAAATCTGCCGCAAAAAATGCGACATTACGCACAAATCGCCGCAAAGGTGGCGGAAACCGCGCGTGCCAGATCCTGCGGCGACACAACAATCTGTGCGCCGAGCCGTCCACCGCTGATAATGACGGTGGAAAACGCTTCGGCCGAGCAATCGATCACGGTGGGGAACGCTTTTTTCATGCCCAGCGGCGACACACCGCCACGCACGTAACCCGTCAACGCGTTGATCTCCTTCACGGGGATGAGGCTGACACTTTTTTCGCCCACCGCCACCGCCGCCGCTTTCAGATCCACCTCGGCGGCAATGGGAATCACAAACACGTAGTGACCGCCGCTTTTGCCCACGGCGACCAGCGTTTTGAAGGAGGAGGCATACGGTTGCCCCAACATATCCGCGATCTGCACCGCATCGTGAAACTCCTCGCAGGTGTAGAGATTCAACTCATACGGGATCTTCAACCGATCCAAGATCCGCATAGCGTTGGTCTTGACTTCTTTCGCCATAATCTGCCCCCTCAATTCTGTCGGCGCACGATGGTGTATTCGTCGCCCGGGCGGAAGAACGGGCAGGTGCGCGAGGTGTGTCCAAATTGCCGCGCCACGTCGTCCTCGTCCATGGCATCGGAAGCGGAACACAGCCACTCTTCAAACACATCGTCGTAATACAAGTGCATACATTGTTCGCACAAGGCATCCATAAATATACCCCCCTAAAAAGGCAAAGCGAAGGAGATCCCTTCGCCATACCCGTTACGTAATTTCGTTTTGTTGTGCCACCAAGCGGTCGCCGCAATAGCGTTCACGCAGGCGCGGTTTTTCGATCTTGCCGGTGGGGTTGCGCGGAATGTCTGCAAAAATGATCTTGCGGGGGCGTTTATACCGCGGCATGGTCAGACAGAATTCCGCCACTTCCTCTTCGGTGAGGGTGTAGCCTTCCTTCACTTCGATGATGGCGGCGGCAATTTCGCCCAACCGTTTGTCGGGCAGACCGATCACGGCGGCGTCCTTCACCGCTTCGATCTTACGCAACACGTTTTCGATCTGTACGGGATACAGGTTTTCACCGCCCGTGATGATGACGTCCTTCTTGCGGTCCACGAGATAGATGAAGCCATCCGCATCACATTCCGCCATATCGCCCGTGTACAGCCAGCCGTCACGTAAAGTTTCGGCGGTGGCTTTTTCATCTTTGTAATAGCAGGTCATCACGCCGGGACCGCGCAAAATGAGTTCGCCCACGTCGCCATTGGCCACGTCGTTGCCGTTTTCATCCACGATACGGGTTTCCCAGCCAAGCCCTGCCTTGCCGATGGCGCCCACCTTGTGGATGTTTTCCACCCCCAGATGCACCGCGCCGGGGCCGATGGATTCAGACAGGCCGTAGTTGGTGTCGTATTGATGATGGGGAAACCTCTCCTGCCACCGCTTGATGAGCGAGGGGGGGACGGGCTGTGCACCGATGTGCATCAACCGCCAGCAATCCAGCGAATAGTTTGCCGCATCAATGTCGCCGCGATCGATGGAATCCAAAATATCCTGCGCCCACGGCACCAGCAACCACACGATGGTGCACTGCTCTTCCGACACCGCTTGCAAGATCCATTCGGGTTTGATACCGGTGAGCAACACCGCGCGACTGCCGGCAAGCAAACTGCCGAACCAGTGCATTTTCGCACCCGTGTGATACAGCGGCGGAATGCACAAAAACACGTCGTCACGCGTCTGCCCGTGGTGCGCTTGCTCCACCTTGCACGCGTGGGTCAGGCTTTCGTGGTTGTGCAAAATCGCCTTCGGGAAACCCGTGGTGCCCGAGGAGAAATAAATCGCCGCATCGTCCGTTTCGGTGAGTGTCACCTGCGGTGCGGAATCCGCGCAATAGTTGACCAAACGATCGTAACTTTCCGCAAAGGAGGGGCAATCGTCCCCCACGTAGAAGGAATAGCGCACGCGCGGCAGGGAATCGCAGATGGATTCCACACGGCCGATGAATTCCGGCCCGAAGATGAGCACGTCCGCATCTGCCAGTTGCAGGCAATAGCGAATTTCATCCGCCGCATAACGGTAGTTCAGCGGCACGGCGAGGGCGCCTGCCTTCAACACACCGAAATAGATCGGCAACCATTCCAGACAGTTCATCAATAAAATCGCCACTTTATCGCCCTTGCGAATCCCGCGCGAAAGCAACAGGTTTGCCAAGCGGTTGGCCTTTTTATCAAACGCATCCCACGTCAATTCCGAACGAAACGGCTCACGCGCATTCGACTGAATGAGCGGATATTCCTTCCACGTCATGTGCTTTTCTTCCGGCAGGCGAGGATTCAACTCCACCAACGCAACCTCTTGCCCAAATTCACGGGCGTTGCGTTCCAACAGTTCTGTAATCGGCATTTGGGGTCCTCCTGTGACCAAAGGTTGTAATAAAAAGAGTATACTCGCTTTTTGTCAAAAGGTCAAGCATAATTTTAGCGCTTTTAACCGCGAAAGCAAAATGGCGGTTGCGCCTGCTGTATAGATATGGTATAATAAGTGGGAAAATTGAAAAACCGTGTAACCGACGGGCATAATAAGGTACTATATATAATAGAGAGGGGGGCGAATGTATGATACGATTGGCACAAGTGGGGCAGATGTTGCGCCGCGTGGCACCCTCGCAATGGATGCAGGCGTTTGTTGGCGTGTGGCTGTGGGCGGCCGCGACGGTG
>JAZNTC010000121.1:0-3159 GCA_045591605.1 Acutalibacteraceae bacterium
CCACCGCGTGGATCTCGGCGATCGTACCGTTGGTGGTTACGTCGGCGGCAGGCGTGTCCTCGCCCTCACCGTTGTTGCCGCCGATCAACTCGTTTGCCTGCAACTTTTCCAAATAGGCTTCACGTGCGGCTTCCAACTTGTCGCCCGTGCCCACGATCTGATACTGTTCCACGTCCACGAACGCATACTTTTTCACCAGTCCGGCATCGTCTTTCAGCGACATGAAATAGGTCGGACGCCCTTCCACGTTCAGCAGAATGGGGAAGGTGGCGGAATACCCCAGATGCTGTTCCTGCCCTTCCGCCGAACTCATGGCGGAATATTCCTCTGCACCCGGCACGGTGTAATACTTGGTTTCCTTCGTGCGCAGGTTGATGAGCACGAACCCGACGTTGGATTCGTCGCCGCCTGCCGAGGTCATACCGGTGTACAGCCACACGTCGTCATCAATCGCCAAATAGTTGTATCCGTCGGTGGGATATTTCACGCCCGATTGCCCGAACACCGAGTTCCAAAAACCCGATTGATACGCGCCGTAGTATTCAAGCTGTTTCAACACCATATCCGCATCGAACACCTGATCCACCCACGAGGGCACGTCACCGAGTGCATAGTGGACGGCTTCGCCCGTGAGGGCGTTCACCAACACCGCGCCGTTGGCATCCTTGCCGCTGGCAAGACCGATGCGATAGGTATAGGTGGAAGCCACCCAGAAGGGGGTGCCGTTTTCATCCACCTCAAAACTCAAATTATCATACAGCAAGGTGGGGAACTTGAACCGCAGATAGCGGTCGATGTTGCGCATAAACAGTTCGCTTTCGGAATACTTCATGCCTTGCGGCAGGTCCACAAGATCCACCACTTGGGTGACCATATCCACCTTGATGTAGGCAGGGATACCGTTCGCCTGATTGCGGAACCACTTGAATACATCGCCGTATTCCAGCGGTGTGACGCGCACAGGTCTGCCTTGATAATTGATCTGGGTGTAGTTGCTTGCCACCTCAAACTGGGACACCAACTTGTCGATCTCGCCGAGTTTGCGCGAACCCAGTCGTTCGGCGCTGTCTTTGTCCACCACGGGGATCTGCGACCAGGAAATTTCGGAAACGTCGGTGGCAAAATCGCCCGTTTCACTGACGATCAAATCCTTGTACTGACCCGAGAAGAACAACGGGGAAAAAATAAGCGAGCTGATCGAGAACACCGCAATGGCGGCCAAAGCGACACCGCCCACCACACGGTAGAGGACGGGGATGGCACGGAACACACGTCCCACACCGCTTACCACGTGTTTGCCTTTTTGGTCCTTGATGATCTCCACATCACGCATCGAACGCCAAAATCCGCCGATGGTGAAGATGAGGGTGACGACCACCGCCGAGATCACCACGAAAACCCAAAAACCGGGTGCACGCGGATGAATCGGCGGCAGAACAAACCAAAAATACAAGAATACGAACAATGCCGAAAGCAGGGTGCGAAGCAAGAATGATAAGACGGTTTTGAATTTCATAGTTCAAGACTCCTTATTTTAACGTGGCGATGGTAACGCCCATTTCGCCTTCGCCGTACACACCAAGGCGATATGCCTTGATGGACGGGTGACTGCGCAAGTGTTGGTGCACGGCGTTGCGTAACGCGCCCGTGCCTTTGCCGTGGATGATGGTGACGGTTTCGCGGTTCATCATCACCGCACCGTCAATGAATTGGTCCAGATCCAGCAACGCTTCTTCCACCGTTTTGCCGCGCAGATCCACCTCGATGGAAGCGGCACGTTCCATACGGGAAGGAAGAATGACCGACGGATTGCGCCGTTTGTTGCCGTCGGCTTTCATCGTGCGCCCGTCTTTATCCAACAGTTTCAGGTTATCAAGCGCCACGCGCGTTTTAATGATGCCGGCTTGCACCTCCACCTGTCCGTTGCTGTCGAGAGGGGAGAGTACCACGCCTTTTTTGTCGATGTCGATGATTAAGACATCGTCACCCACCTTCAACGGACGGGGGAGCGAATACCCCTCGCGGCGGCGAGCGGTCACGGGATCGATCTCCGCTTCCAACTGCCCCAGCCGTGATTTCAAACGGCTTTTTGCCTCGCCCGTGCGCGCGGCGAAATCGGCGGCATCCTTTTGGCGGCGCAGTTCGTCCAACTCGTCAATGAGGGCGGCGGCTTCGGCACGAGCCTTTTCCACCAAACGGCGCGCTTGCTCACGCGCATCGTCCAATGCCTTTTCCTGCTTTTCGCGCAAGACGGCACGCTCTTTTTCCGCATCCGCAGCGGCGGCTTCGGCGCGCGCCTTTTCGGCGGTGGCCTTTTTCAGCGCCGCCTCCAATTCCTGACGGCGGTCTTCCAAGTTGGTCACCACGTCCTCCAACCGTCGGTTTTCGGACGAAACCATCTCCTGTGCACGCGCCACCAATTCTTCGCTCACACCCAAACGGCGTGAAATGGCAAACGCATTCGACCGTCCCGGCACACCCACCAACAAACGGTAGGTCGGGCGCAAGGTCGCCACATCAAATTCACAACTGCCGTTTTCCACCCCGTCGGTGCGGATGGCGTAGGCTTTCAGTTCCGCATAGTGGGTGGTGGCGGCCATGCGTGCGCCCTGCACACGCAACTGTTCCAAAATCGCAATCGCCAGCGCCGCACCCTCCACAGGATCGGTGCCTGCCCCGATTTCGTCCAGCAACACAAGGCTTTGACGGTCGGTCGCTTCCAGAATGCGCACAATATTGGTCATGTGCGCCGAAAAGGTGGACAGCGATTGCTCAATCGACTGTTCGTCGCCGATGTCCGCCAACACGTGGGTGAACACCGACAGGGCGGTGCCGTCGTCGGCAGGGGGCATCAAACCGCACATCGCCATCAGCGACAACAACCCGATGGTTTTCAGTGACACCGTTTTACCGCCCGTGTTCGGACCGGTGATGACCAGCGTATCAAATCCGCCGCCCAACTCCACGTCGATCGGCACGACCGTTTTCGGGTCGATCAACGGATGCCGTGCACGGCGCAACAGAATGTGTCCGCGATCGTTCAGCCGCGGCATGGTGGCTTTCATGGCGTATGCCAACCGTGCTTTGGCAAAAATGAGGTTCAGTTCCACCATCAATTCATAGTTTGCAATGATGGTGTCCGCAAACGAACCGGCCTCG
>JAZNTC010000122.1:0-3097 GCA_045591605.1 Acutalibacteraceae bacterium
TTGGCCTCCGACTTGCACTCATAAGAAGTGTCAAAAGGCTTGGCAATGTGATAATTCTTCTGCTTGGGAACAACCACGCCCATGCCGTCAGTTGCAGAGTTCCAGTAGGACTGCTTGGCATCCACCGTGGCACCGATGTAACGGCCTTCCACCGCCCAGGTCACGTCGTCGAACAGATAAAATTCGAATTCGGGAAGAATCTTCATCTCATCCGCCACGCCGCTTTGCTTCATGTATTCCACCGCCGCTTTGATGATGTTGCGCGGATACTGCGCGAGCGGACGGTTTTCGGGAGTGTCGATGATCATGGCGTTACCCGTCATGGACAGGGTGGGAATGTCGCAGAACGGATCGATCAGCGCGGTGTCGGGATCGGGGATGAACACCATATCGCTCTTCTCCACCACGGCATAACCGTAGTTGGAGGCATCAAAGCCGATGCCGCTCTTCATCGTATCTTCCGAAAAGTTTTCGGCCGGAATGGTCACGTGACGGTATTGACCGTTGATGTCCACCATCTTGAAGTCGACCATTTTGATGTCGTTTTCTTTGATAAGCGCCAGAATATCCTGCACCGTTTTCGCCATTTCATAACCCCTTTTCATACAATATACTATTACAGTAAAGTATATCAACTTTCCTGTAATTTGTCAATTGATTTCTATCACCATATCGCACCGTTCCTTGATGTCGGTCGCGGTGAAATACGCCCGTTCACGCGAAATTCATTCGGCAAAAAAGCCTTCATCCAACACCGCCAACAGCGGCAAAAACACCGCAGCCGTCATACACGATCCCCTCGCGACGGTTTTTCCAACAGCATAACCAAAAGCGGTATCACTACCAGTTGCACCACAATGCCGGGAATGGCGTTGAACAGCGCGCCTGCAAGGAACATCGTCATGCCGAAACCGCCCACGCACACGAACATGGCGGCACCCCACACCACACGTCCCACCAGCATCGCCGTGATCAGCGAGAGGTAGATATACGGCTTTTTGCGCGACAACAGGCGGTGCATCACCCCTGCCACCGCACCGTAAGTCGCCAATTCCGCCGCCATGCAAACGGCGTTGGGGAACCATGCCGGTGCGCCGAGCGTGAACGCGCGAAACAGCGGTGCAATCAACCCAACCGCCAATCCCCACGAGCCGCCGCAGAAAAAGCCGCACAAAAGCACGGGAATATGCATCGGGCACAGCATGGCACCGAACTGTTGAATCTGCCCTGTCAAAAAGGGCATAACATAAGCGAGCGCCAAAAACAACGCGGATAAAATCATCTTATAGGAACGGTCACTCTTTCGCACGGAACACGCCCCCTTTCCCATTCATCGGCATTGTATCATAAAACACGACAGCAATCAAGTGCCCGATAAATAAAACCGCACCGTCGGGGGTATACTATCCCAAAAAGCGGAGGTGACCTATGGCAAACCGAGAATCCGTTCCCCCTTTCGGACGAAAAGACAAGGTCGGCTACCTGCTCGGCAACGTGGCGAACGATCTGACGTTCACAATGGCAAGCATGTTTCTCACCGTGTTTTACACCGACGTATTGAAGATCAATGCTGCTTTGGTCGGCACGATGTTTCTGTTGGCGCGCGTGATCGATGCCTTCACCGACACCGCCATGGGGCGCATTGCGGACAAGGGTAAAACAGGCAAAGTCGGCAAGTTCAAACCGTGGTTGCGGCGCATGTGTGTCCCCGTGGCATTGTCGAGTTTCTTAATGTATCAAACCGCCGTTGCCAACACCGCCGCGTGGGTGCGCATCACGTATATGTTCACAACCTACCTTTTGTGGGGAAGCGTGTGCTACACCGCCATCAACATCCCCTACGGCTCAATGGCATCGGTCATGAGCGACCGCGCCGACGACCGCACGGCACTCTCGACCTATCGCGGTGTCGGCTCGCTCGTGGTGCAGGTGTTTGTGGGGATTCTGATGCCGCTGTTCCTCTACACGAAATCGGCAAACGGGACCGAAGTGGTGAATGCCACCGCCTTCCCCATCGCGGCATTGGTGCTCGCCGTGGCGGCAGCGATGTGTTACCTGCTGTGTTATCGCCTGTGCACCGAACGCATCTGGCCGCATAGCGAACACAAACGGGACGTTCCGTTCAAACAAACCGTAAAAGCACTCATCACCAACCGTGCGTTGGTCGGCATTGTGATTGTATATGTGGCATTCCTCGGCGCACAAATGCTGAACCAAACCATTAACAACTATATCTTCAAAGACTATTTCAACAACACGTTGGGACTCACCGCCATCAATGCCGCCGGCTTCCTGCCGGCGTTGGCGTTAGCCCCTGCCGCCGTGCCGTTATCCCGTCGTTTCGGTAAAAAGGAACTCGGCATATTCGCCGCCGTGATCGGGGCTATATCCTACACCCTCTTGTTTTTGTTACGCACCGAAAACATGTGGGTATACGTGGTGCTCTGCATTGTCGGCTCGCTCGGTTTCGGTCTGTTTAACCTGATTGTTTGGGCGTTTGTCAGCGACATTATCGACGATCACGAAGTGCGTTCGGGGCAACGCGAGGACGGCACGATTTACGCTGTTTGTTCCTTTTCACGCAAGATCGGGCAGGCGATCGCCAGCGCGGTGGGTGCGTGGTCGCTGTCGCTGATCGGGTACGCGGAAGGGGCGGCAACGCAAACCGCCGCGGTCACCAACGGGATCTATACCGTCGCGACGCTGGTGCCTGCGGTGCTGTATGTCGTCGTCGGCGCGGTGCTGGCATTCGTCTATCCGTTGAGCCGGCAGACTGTCCGCAAAAATGCGGAAATCTTGCAAGAACGGCGAAAAAACACGAAAAAATCTTTGTGAAAAGGGGTTGACAACCAGCCGCAAAGTGTGTATACTGTAATAACCGGTAACGCACCGGACATATCGCGGGGTGGAGCAGTTGGTAGCTCGTCGGGCTCATAACCCGAAGGTCGTGTGGTTCAAGTCCCTCCCCCGCAACCATAAAAATCACAACCCACATCCGTGGGTTGTGATTTTTCTTTGTTCCGAGGTGGAATCGTCCGCCCGGATTCGGGTTATGAGGCCGACGAGCGTTGCTCGTTGGGTCGCGTTGCCGAGTGCC
>JAZNTC010000123.1:0-4124 GCA_045591605.1 Acutalibacteraceae bacterium
CTGCGTTTCGCTATCCGTGAAGGCGGCCGTACCGTCGGTTCCGGTGTTGTTACCGCGATCAACGAGTAATTCATAGCCTTTTTAACGAAACCCCCATTCCGGCAACCGAATGGCGGTTTTTTGTCTGTCTTGCATTTGTGGGGGAGGTGTGGTATACTCACAAGGAAAAGGTGAGAATGCTATGAACATTTACAATCTGCGCCATTTCGATTTGGTTGGGTACATCGGGCGCGAAGAAAGGTTGAAAGGATAACCTATGCAGGAATTGTGGTATACCGTCCCGACGGAATACGACGGTGCGAAAGCAGGGGTGTTTTTGCGTAGCGGGTGCGGTCTTTCGTGGCGCACGGTGGTGCGGTGCAAAAACCTGCCCGACGGCATCACCGCCGACGGCGAGTGGCGGCGCACCATCGACCCCGTGTATGCAGGGCAACGGGTGCGACTGCTTCTGCCGGACGACAAGGTGAAGATCGAAGGGGTCGCCCTTCCGCTGGACGTGGTGTATGAGGACGAGCATTTGTTGGTGGTGAACAAACCGCCCTATCTTGCCGTGCACCCATCGGCGGGCAAACCTGAGCCTACCTTGGCAAACGTCGTGGTGCATCATTACGAGCAGGCAGGCACACCGCTGTCGTTCCGCCCCGTGAACCGTTTGGATCGCAACACCAGCGGATTGCTGTTGGCGGCGAAAAATGCCCACGTGGCGCACGCGTTGGTGGGTGCGGTGAAAAAGGAATATACCGCCTTGGTGTTGGGCGACCTTGCAGGCGAAGGGGTTATTGACCAACCCATCCGCGTGAAAGAAGGCTGCTGTATCACCCGTGAAGTGGGGGAGGGCGGCAAGCCCAGCCTCACCCGTTGGTGGGCGGTGAAACGCAATGGCACGGTCACGCAGTTGCGCGTGATCATCGAAACGGGACGCACCCATCAAATTCGTGTGCACATGGCGTGGCTCGGTTATCCGTTGGTAGGGGACACTATGTACGGTGACGACCAAACGGTGATGCAACGCCACGGTCTGCATTGCGGAAAAATGGCGTTTGTCCACCCCATCACAGGGGAATCCATGGAATTTGAAGTGCCGCCGCCTGAGGATATGCAAGCGGTGATGGAAAAGGAGTTTTAACAATGGAAAAAATCGCGAGTTTTCAAGTGGATCACACGGTGCTGGTGCCGGGTATGTATGTGTCGCGTGTGGATGGCGACGTGACCACCTTTGATCTGCGCTTTGTGAAACCGAACACACCGCCCTATTTGGACATGGCGGCGGTGCACACGGTGGAGCACTTGTTCGCGACCTTTGTGCGTAACAGCGCGGTGAAAGACCGTATCATTTATTTCGGGCCGATGGGTTGTCGCACGGGCTTTTATTTCCTCACCCGTGACCTGTCGTTGCAAACGGCACTGGATCTGACCCGTGATGCGCTTCGCTTTATTGCGGCGTTTGAAGGGGACATCCCCGGCGTGAGCGCGGTGGAATGCGGCAACTGGCAAGAGCACGATTTGGAAGGCGCCAAAGCCTATGCCGCCGCTATGACCGCGGTGCTCGCGGAGTGGACGGTGGCACAAATGACCTATTAACCCCATTTTTTTCGTGAATACTACTTAAAAATGGGTGTGTGTTTTTGGTAAAATGCCCAAATATTCGGAAAAAGCATTGATTTATCCCCGAAAATGAGTATAATGAAGAAAAAGGTTACAAGATTGTAACCTTTTTCTTTTGAAAGGAAGGAGGTGCCCCAATGCCGCAGAACGAACCGTTCACAACCGAAAAGCCGTCTACACCGGCCGAACAGCATCCGTTGCTTCACGCCTTAATGCCGGAGGTGGATACCACCGAAAGCGTGGTGGACGTGCACGATACGCCGCGCGAACCGATCGCCAAACCACTCGCATCCTTTGCGCCGACCGAACGCCCCACAAGTCTGTGGTTGCGTATCTGGATGGAGCTGTATCTGATCAGCTACGGCTTGGGCGCCTTCACAAGTGATGTGTGGCACACGTTGGTCGATTGGATCGCCGCTTTGTGCAAACCGCCGTTGCGCGCGTTGGCGCAGTTGTGGCGCCGCACGGTGGTGAAACGGTGGGGGTTGTTGCGCTTTGAGTTGCGCCGCATTCGTTACGGTTTTACCTTGGCGCATCTGCGTGTGAATGAAGCGAAAGAACGACATCGCCTGCTTGGTGTGTTGCAGATGCTGGTGTTGCCGTTTGTGGCGATACGCCGTCACCGTCGCATCGTGTCCGCCGTGACACAAACCGTGATGGTGGTGGTATCGGTGGTGGCGCTGACGTTGGTCATCCGCTATTGGTCCAACACGACCTTTGCGCTGGAATTGGTGTATGGCGGACAGCGCCTCGGCTACATTACGGACGAATCGGTGTTTACCGATGCACTGGATATGGCGGAAAACCGCATTATCATCAAAGATCCCGACGGGCATATCATCGACCGCGAATCCTCGCTGACCTTGCGCCCCGTGCAACAAAGCCGCGTGCTGTCCACCACCGAACTGTGCGATGTGATCTTGCAGATGTCGGTCAAAGACGTGGAAGAGATGAGCGGTTTGTATGTGGACGGTGTGTTTGTCGGTGCTTTGCGTGAGCGTGAAGAGATGGATCGCCTGCTCAAAGAAGTGCTGAATTTTTACGATACCGGTGTGGATACGGTCACGAAACGGGTGGAATTCCGCAATCACGTGGAAGTGCTGGATGGTCTGTATCCCATGGGAACGGACGAGCCGTACATGCGTCTGCGCCAAAAACTGACCAAAATCGGGGAGGACGGCACGCCGTTTTTGGCGGTGCAGGTGCGTTCCACCGAGGTGTATAACGAACCCATTCCGTACGATAAACGTACAGTAAAAGACAGCAGTAAATACATTGGATACGTTGAAATCCATACCAAGGGTGAAGAAGGTAAAAAGCAAATCACCGCCGACGTGATCTACGTGAACGGGGAACCCCTTTACCGCGAGATATTGAGCGAAGAGATCATCAAAGAGCCTGTTACCGAAGTGACGGTGGAAGGCAGTTACCGCGTGAACCCGAATGCCGAAGCAGGCAAAGCGACGGGCAGTTTCCTTTGGCCGTTGCCGAGCTGCCGCATGCTCAGTTCGCCGTTCGGATTTCGCTGGGGTAAATTGCACGCCGGTGTGGACATTTCGGGCAACGGTGTGTTGGATAAACCCATTATTGCGGCGGACGGCGGCGTTGTGAAGCAGGTCAACACCGAAGGATGGGGCGGCGGTTACGGCTTGTACGTAGTCATAGACCACGGCAACGGATACGTCACCTCCTATTCCCACTGTAATAAGATTTTGGTGTCGGTCGGTCAAAAGGTGGCACAGGGCGAAGTGATTGCCTTGGTGGGCAACACGGGCAACAGTTTCGGTCCGCACCTGCATTTTGAGATTCGTGTAAACGGTACGGCGGTGGATCCGATTCCGTACATTGAGTGAGGAAACGTTCTATGACATTTTGTTGTCCCTGCCTGTTTGGTATTGAGGGGATTTTGGCAGACGAACTGCGACGCATGGGGGTGGACAACGTCCGTGCCGAGACGGGACGTGTGCTGTTTGATGGTGATTTTGCCGCCATGGCGCGTGTGAATATCCGTTCGCGCTTCGCCGAGCGCGTGCAACTGCTGATGGGGCGTTTTCGCGCCGTGACGTTCGACCAACTGTTTGAAGGGGTCAAGGCGTTGCCGTGGGAGCAGTTCATTGGTGCGAAAGACCGCTTTCCCGTGAAGGGATGGTCGCTGAATTCCGCATTGCACAGCGTGCCGGATTGCCAATCCATCGTGAAAAAAGCCGTGGTGGAGCGCCTGCGTGCCAAATACGGTGTTTCGTGGTTTGAAGAAAGCGGTGCGCTGTTTCAAATTCAAGTAACCGTGATGAAGGATGACGTGTCCCTGCTCATTGACACGAGCGGACAGGGGTTGCACAAGCGCGGTTACCGTGCCAACGCCGGGGAAGCCCCCATTAAGGAAACGCTGGCGGCGGCAATCGCGGACGTGATGCGTGCGCGATTTGCCGAACAGGTGTGTGACCCCTGCTGTGGGTCGGGCACGCTGTTGATCGAAGCGGCGCTGGCGGCGCGGCGGATCGCACCGGGTGTGGGGCGGC
>JAZNTC010000124.1:0-6995 GCA_045591605.1 Acutalibacteraceae bacterium
CGGGGCCAAGCGGTCTTAGGAAGACAAGACTCACTGACAACTCCTTGGCCCACAGAACGACATGGCTACGATCCGACTTCTTCATCCGTTTCGACTCGGTGGCGGTGGATACCGACGGCAACATCACGGGGCAGGATCAGAACAAATATACACAAGAACTGTTCGCCGCCTACGTGGGCGGTATCGACACGAGCTTGTCGGCATCGCAACTGCACAACCGTTATCACATCGCCGACACCACGGCGGACAACTCCTACGGTGCCGACCAGGAGATCCGTGCGTTGTACGGTGAACGGGCGGACGGCGTGTGGTTGAGCGCGTTCCCAAGCGACGATTACATATTCGAAAGTCTGGTGCAGTACGCCGAAACGGGGTATCTTTCGGTGGGCGGTGTGCCGGTGAAGGCGGAGGACTTGAACGACCGTGCGTATGCCATCCGTTGGTATGTGTTCAAAGCGCAGGACGATGCATGGCACATCGACGGCAAACTGGTGAAAAAAGAAGGACTTATCCACGTGTATAAGACCTTTGCCGGTAACAAGGAACTCATCACCCAAGCAAAAACGGATTTCTACATTGATGCGACCGATATCACCGCCGGCACCAATACCGTGTTGACGCTTGATAATTACACCACCTACAACGCGGATACTGACACCTATATGTGGGAGATCACCAACGTGGATTACGGCGAGTTGTGGGCGATCACGGAGCATCCCCACCTGTTTGCCGATCCGGGTGTGGAGTTTGGCGTGTATTCCGAATACACGGTTATGGATGCCCACGGCGACCAATCGATCACGGGTTCGGGCACGTCGCTGACCGTCAGCGGCATGACCTACGCGCTGGACGAAGGCACCGACGAAGTGTTGCGCGCCGAGTTCACCAATATCTATAGCAAGAGCAATTCCATCGTCATCAAAAAGCAGGATGCCCTCACGGGGGTGTCCATTGGCGGCGCCACCTTCCGCCTGTTGCAAAACGGACGTCCGCTCACCTTCCGCTATAACGCGGAAACCGACAGCTACGAATACGATCCCGAAAACGGGGCGCACACAGTGCTCAGCGGCACGGCGAACGGCTACTTCGAGATCTCCATTCAGGATTTCAGTTACGATCGCGGCAACATTACGGTGCAGGAAGTGGCCTCGCCCACGGGCTATTCGCCCATCGGTGACATCGAGATCGGCTACACCGACGATGAAAAAACCATCGGCATCATCGGCGGCAACAGCGCCATGATCAAATACGTGAACGGCATCTTGATCGTGGGCAACAGCACCGACGTGATGTCGGTGACGGCGAAGAAAACGTGGGATTGCCCCGAAAACGAATGGCAACCCGTTACGGTGCAACTGCTGGCAGACGGTAAGTTGGTCACCACGGTGATCGCCGGTGTGCAACCGCAGGTGGTGCTGAACGCCGAAAACGGGTGGCAATACACCTGGCAAAACCTGCCGATCTACGTCAACGGTGTGAAGATCGATTGGTCGATCAAAGAAATCGCCATCGGCAGCGAAGCCGCCAAGGCGGACGGCTCGTTTGTGAACTGGCTGGCATCCTACGGCATTCCCATTCAGTCCACCGATGGAAACGGCGATCCGCACCTCACCTTAACGGTCACCAACACCACCAAGCGTGTGATGTTGCGCCTGACCAAGACCGATCTGAGCAAGAGCGTGCAGTTGTCGGGGGCGACCTTCCTCTTGGAAGCGGTGGATGCAGACGGCAACGTGCTGCTCACCGAAATTGCCAAAACCGCCATCACGGGGGAGAGCGGCACGCTGATTTTCGATAACCTCAAATGCAACGTTCGCTATCGGCTCACCGAGCAGACACCCCCCAACGGGTATCTGCCACTCACGGAATACATCTACTTCACCATTCTCGAGGATGGCTCGGTGACGGTGGAGGAAAGTTATTACGCCGAGGCAGGCGGCACGGCATACAACCTGCTTGTGCGCAACGCCGCCGCCATTCCCCTGCCCGAATCGGGCGGTGTCGGCATCGATATGTTTTACGCCGTGGGCGTATCGCTGATGGCGATCGCCGCAGGTGTTTACATATATCATCTCCGTAAGAGGAGGTGCTACCATCGGTAACTGCTTTGAATGTGCAAAAAAATCTAACAGAAAAGGAGCCAAAACAATGAAAGCATTCAAAAAGGTTCTCGCAACCCTTCTGTGTCTCTGCCTGCTGTGCGGCATGGCGGTGACGGCGTTTGCCGAGAACGAACCCACCGGCAGTATCACCATCCAAAACCCGTCCCACTCCGATGCGACGGTTGGCGGCAAGACCTTCAACGTCTACAAGGTCTTTAACGCCACCACCTCCGGCACCAGCACGTCCTACAGCTGGTATGTAGACGACAACGGCAAGATTCCGTTTTACGATTACTTCTACGGCCCGAACGGTGTCGTGGAGCAGAACAAAGCGGACGGCAACGTGCAGGGTGCGGTGAAGTACGTTACCGACATCCAGAAGAACGAAGGCAACCTCGCCCTTTCGCAGTTGGCGGAAGCGTTGCACACCTACATCACGGAAGCCAACAAGACGGTCGAGACCATCTCCACGGTGATTCCTCCCGTGGTGGTGAACGGCGGCGAGACTTCGGTGAAGATCGCGGATCTCACCTACGGTTACTACCTGGTGTACGATAACACCGACCTTTCGGGCAACTCCAGCGCGGTGCGTTCGGCGGTCATGCTCACCACCGTCAACAAGGACGCCGTGGTGACTCTGAAAGCCAACCGTCCCGAGATCGACAAGACGGTGCTGGAAAACGACGGCATCACCTACGGCAAAGGTACGTCCGCGATGATCGGTGAGGACGTGACCTTCAAAGTGGAAACGCTGGTGCCCAGCCACACGCTGTACACCACCTACAAGTACTTCATCAACGATACCCTGCCCACCGGCATGATCCTGCACGAAGACACCATCAAGGTGTATCTGGGCGACAGCAGCACCACCCCGTTGGTGGACGGCACCGATTACGTGCTGTCCGTGCCGGGTGACAACGGTGCTTCCTTCAAGGTGGATTTCACCGCCAAGATGACGGGTGCCGATCAGTATGCCATCGGCGAGAAGTTGATCGTGGTCTACGATGCGCACGTGACGAACGGCATTGCGGCGCAGGCGGCCAACACCAACACCGCCACGTTGACCTACAGCAACGACCCGACCAACGAAGACTCGGTCGGCACCACCTCCTCGGTGGCGAACGTGTACTCCTATCAGTTTGTGTTCACCAAGTTTGCCGAAGATACCAGCGGTGTGTTCAAGAACGTGCGTCTGATCGGCGCGGAATTCAAGCTGTACAAGGTGGAAGGCGGCACCAGAACCCCCGTCTACTTCACCACGGAGCCGGCACAAAATGCCGCCGGCGTGACCTTCACGAAATACATCGTGGCGGAAGCGGAACAGGCAGGTGTCACCACCGACACGCTGAAAGTGCACGAAACGGGTGATGAAACCCTTACGCTGGATCATCTGAACTATGGCGGTCACCGCGGTGACGTGTTCATCTTCGGTCTGTCCGAAGGCAAATACGAACTGGAAGAGATCAAGGCGCCCGACGGCTACGTGCTGGCAGACAAACCGTTCGCGATTGAGATCGTGGATGCGATCGGCGAACTCGGTTCGGTGGGCACCTTGTCGGTGACGTCGTCCTACGCCGGCGAGCACGGCAGCATCGTGAACACGAATGGCATGGGTGAGCAGATCCTCACGGTGTGGGCGGACATCACCAACGAGCCCGGTGCCGCGCTTCCCGAAACCGGTGGTATGGGTACAACCCTCTTCACCGTGCTCGGTGTCATTTTGATGGCAGGTGCGATTGCTTTTTTTACTTCAAGAAAAAGAAGTAGTCTGGCATAAAAGAAATACTCGTTTTTGACGGAGCGACTTTCTTTTTAGCCACCCCGCAACGCTATTTCTTTTTCTAAAACCGACAAACAGATAAAGGAAAGGAGGGAAAGACCAATGAAGAAACATATACCCACGATTATTATGGTGATCGTTTTCCTCTGCGGTCTTTCCCTCTTCCTTTATCCCACCGTCAGCAATTTGTATAATCAGCATCTCAATCGCAAACTCATCGGGGATTACGAAGCCGCGTTTGAAAACGTCGCCCCCGAAACGTTGAGCGCGGCGATGACGGATGCGCGCGCGTTCAACGAGCATCACAGCGACAGTGCCAAGTTGGAAGAACTTGGTCTAACCTATGAAACCACCTTAAACGTCGCGGATAACGGCGTGATGGGATATATCGAGATCCCCAAGATCAACGTGTCCCTCATTATGTATCACACCATCGACGAAGAGGTGCTGCAAAAAGGCATCGGACACGTTCCTGAATCGCATTTGCCGGTGGGCGGCACCAGTACCCATTGCGTGCTGGCAGGGCACACGGGGCTCCCTTCCGCCAAACTGCTCACCAACATCGATCACCTCAAGGTGGGTGACCGCTTTTACCTTCATGTGTTAGACGAAGTTCTGGAATACAAAATCGACGACATCGCGGTGGTGGAACCGGACGAGGTGTCGAAACTCAATGTAATCAGCGGACAAGACTGCGTGACGTTGGTCACCTGCACACCCTACGGCGTGAACTCGCACCGCTTGCTGGTGCGCGGTGTCCGTGTGGATGAAAACGATCTGTCCGCCAAGGAGGACGGCATCATCAACGAACTGCTTAACATCGATATGAAATATCTGTTGACGGTTTCGCTGATCGGATTGGGCATCCTATTCGTGGCGGTGAAGAAATTGCGCGACATCCGCAAACAGAAACGGGCGAACGCCGCAGAAGGAGGGGACAGCACCGATGAAGAGCATTCTTAAAAGCGCGTTGCTCATCCTGTGTGTGTTCGTGATGCTCGTCGCGGCACTCCCCACGGCGGCCGCTCAAAGCGGCACCTTGCACGTCACGCTGGAAACCAAGGACAAACAGCCGATCGACGGCATGACGGTGCAGTTGTGCCAAGTGGCCACGGTGGATTCCACGGGGTATTACCCTGCGGCGGCGTTTGAAACGTCCGGCATCTCGATTGCCGGGGTGGTGAACAACCCCGACGAAACGGTGGCGCAGACGCTGATGACCTATGTGAACGAACACGGGGTGACCGGTTTGACGGCGGTGTCGGCAGGCGGCAAAGCCACCTTCACGGCGTTGCCGCTCGGCATTTGGCTTGTATACAGCGAGGCGAGCGGTGCGTACGCCTTCAATCCGTATCTCGTGTTTTTGCCGCAGGAATCCAACGGCCGTCTGCAATTTGAGGTGTCCTCTGCCCCCAAGGTGGAGGATAACCGGCCGCACGAGGCCCACGTATACGTCCTCAAAAAATGGGAGGACGATCACAACGCGGCGCACAAACGCCCCGACAGCATCACGGTGGAACTGTTGAACGGCGACACGGTGGTGGCCCAAGCTGCGCTGAACGAGGAGAACGGCTGGTCGCACACTTTCCAAGGAGTGCCGAAGGACGGGACGTATTCCGTCCGCGAGAAAGCCGTCTCCGATTACGAAGCGCAGTATGGCGGCGATGCGATCAACGGTTTTGTGATCACCAACACCTACGTCGGTGAAAAACTGCCGCAAACCGGTCAGTATTGGTGGCCGATCGTGATCCTCGCCATTGTGGGCGTTTGCTTTGTCGTGCTTGGTATCTACGAAATGGGGGCCAAACGGCATGACAAGAAAACGTAAAGGATGGCTCTTCCTCGTCATCGGCTGTGCGTGTTTGCTGATCGCCGTCGGATGGTCTGTGTATAACTGCGTGGAGGACAATACCGCCGGTGTGCGTGCCGAACGGATCCTGCAGCAGTTCAACCGCGAGGCGATCGTGGGGGGCGAGGCTTCGGTGATCGTGGTGGAAGGCGAAGCGTTTTGCGGTAAACTCACGGTGGAACGGTTGGGGCTCACCCTGCCGATCTATGACGAGTGGGATTACACGCGGCTGAAAACCGCACCCTGCCGTTACGCGGGGCGTGCGGACACAAACGATCTCATCATCGCGGCGCACAACTACAACAGCCATTTCGGGCGGTTCGATACCTTACAGATCGGGGACACGGTCGTGTTTTGGGATGCCCACGGCACCACCCACACCTATCGCGTGGGGGAGATCATGACATTGGACGGCACAGCGGTGGAGGATATGCAGGCAGGGGAGTGGGACTTGACCCTTTTCACCTGCACCGTGAGCGGACGGCAACGCATCACCGTGCGCTGTGAACGCATATAAGAATGTATAAAGAAAGAACGGCAAGCCGTGCGGCTTGCCGTTCTTGTTGTGTTATGGGACATTAGAATTCGTCGTAGCGAGAAACCACATCTTGCTCCACGCGGTTCTGCATCGCGAGGATATCTTGCAGCAACGGAGAGTCTTGCATGTCGGTCAACAACGCCTGCATCTGGCTTTCGGACATATCCAGCACGTTTTGATAGTTGGGCAGCGCCTTCACCTTGCCACCGGCCTTCATCGAAAGCTTGATGCCGAATTCCTGCGTTTCGCCGTCTGCCGTGACCGAGGTCAGTTGAATGGCGAACTTGTCGTTGCCATACTGCAGGTTACCCTTGATCTCGGTGATGACCTCACCGTCTTCCTTCACCGAAAGGGCAAAGTCGCCGCTCTTCACGTTGCGCTCAAAACGGATGGTGCCTTCGCCGCTGATGCTGATTTCAAAGCCTTCCAGATCGCCGCTCAACGCTTCGAAGGTGGCAACGGAGGTGCCTTCCACAAACACTTCAAAGCCAAAGCCGTCGCCTTCGTCGAACACGATCACGATCGGTTCGTCCTGTTCGCCGTCGGGATTCACAAAACCGATCTCGAACTTCTGCAAGGAGCCGTCTTCCGCCAGCGTGTGGATGATGAGCAGTTCGCCCTCTTCGTCACGCATTTCGTCCATTTTCTCGCGTGCCTGATCCAGATCTCCGGCAGGAATGAAGGCGGCGAGTGCATCCACGTACAGTGCATCCACGAAGTCGAGTG
>JAZNTC010000125.1:0-7226 GCA_045591605.1 Acutalibacteraceae bacterium
TCCTAAGACCGCTTGGCCTCCGACTTGTGGTGCCTTCCCCGGCGGTGGCGTTTCTCACCCGTCAAAACGGGGCGGATGCCGGCGTGATGATTGGTGCGGCACATACCCCGTGCGAGTATAACGGCATCAAGGTGTTCGACCGTGAGGGGCAAAAGTCCACGGCGTTGGAAGAGCGCATTGAAGCGGTGATGCTGGACGGCGCAGGGGTGATGTCCTGCCCCGTGGGCGGCAACGTGGGCACGGTGTGTGAACAGCCCCGTGCGGCGGAGGAATACGTGCAGTATCTCACCGCCACCGCTGCGGTGGACCTGCGCGGTATGCGCGTGGCAGTGGATGCCGCCAACGGTGCCGCGGCGGTGACGGCCGAACGCGTGTTTCGCGATCTGGGTGCCGAACCGTTGATGCTGAACACCGCCCCCGACGGCGTGAACATCAACCACGGATGCGGCACGGCGCAGGTGGAAGGCTTGGTGGAGTTTGTCAAGACCCACAAATGTTTTGCCGGCATTGCCTTTGACGGCGACGGCGAGCGCTGTGTGGCGGTGGATGAAAAAGGCAACCTGCTGGACGGTGACCGTATGTTGGCGGCGTTTGCGTTGGATGCCAAGGAAAAAGGCATGCCGAACGGCGACCTTGTGTGCGCCACCGCGCTTTCCAATCTCGGCTTTTTCCGTTTTTGTGAAGAGAACGGTATTCGCGTGATTACGGCGGCATCGGGCAGCCGTGCGGTGGCAGAAACCATGACTGCCGCCGATTGCATGTTGGGCGGTGAGCCGACGGGCAGCGTGGTGATGAAAGCATTTTCCGCCACCGCCGACGGCGAGTTGACCGCGGTGCAACTGTTGGCGCTGTGCCGTGAAAAAGGGTGCAAACTTTCGGCGATCGAAGCGCAGATGCCGCGTTCGCCGCAGGTGATGTTCACCGTGAAAGCGGATGCAAGTGCCAAGGCGGCATTTGTGGCAGACAAAGCGTTGCAAGAGCACATCGCCCAAGCGGATGCTTCGCTTCGCCCCGAAGGGCGCGTGATGGTGCGCCCTTCTGAAACCGAACCGCTGATCCGCATTGTGGTGGAAGGGCGCGAATTCGATGATATCAACCGTGTGGCTGTTGCGTTGACAGGCACCGTAAAACAAGCTATTGGAGTCAAAACGGTATGAGAGCAGCAAAAAATTGGGTAGACTATGAATTGTTGGATGCCTCCGGCGGCGAACGGCTGGAACGGTGGGGCGAGTTCATCCTGATTCGTCCCGATCCGCAGGTGCTGTGGGATACACCCAAGACCCACCCGATGTGGAAACGCGCGCACGCGCGGTATCACCGTTCCAACACGGGCGGCGGTCATTGGGAAACCTTGCGCCCTCTGCCCGACAGTTGGCAGATCGGATATGGCGATCTGCGATTCAACTTGAAACCGATGGGATTTAAGCACACGGGATTGTTCCCCGAGCAGGCGGTGAACTGGGAAGATATGGCGGATGCCATCCGCACGGCCGGTCGTCCCATTAAGGTGCTCAACCTGTTTGGATACACCGGCGGAGCCACCCTTGCCTGTGTGGCGGCCGGTGCGCACGTCACCCACGTGGATGCTTCGAAAGGCATGGTGTCGTGGGGGCGCGAAAACGCCGTGGAATCGGATCTTGCCGACCGCCCGATGCGCTGGCTGGTGGACGATTGCGGCAAGTTCGTGCAGCGTGAACAGCGGCGCGGCAACAAATACGATGCCATTTTGATGGATCCGCCGTCCTACGGGCGCGGACCGAACGGCGAAGTGTGGAAATTGGAAGAGCAGATTTTCCCCTTGGTGAGGGATTGCGTGTCCCTGCTGTCGGATACGCCGCTGTTTTTCTATATCAACTCCTACACCACGGGGTTGTCCCCTTCGGTGATGCAATACATTTTGCACGCACTCATTCCTGAACACTTGGGTGGCGTGATCGATGCCGATGAGATCGGTCTGCCCGTGACCGCGAACGGATGGGTGTTGCCTTGCGGCTCGACCGCACGTTGGAGGAGTAAGTAAGATGTCGACATCCATGATCGATACACGGCAGGTGACCTTTTCCTACACCGCCGAAGAAGAGTTGCCGCGCGAAGTGCTGCACGG
The DNA here is from genome assembly GCA_045591605.1 of Acutalibacteraceae bacterium. GTDB lineage: Bacteria > Bacillota > Clostridia > Oscillospirales > Acutalibacteraceae > SIG588. The sequence continues at coordinate 2,105 of JAZNTC010000125.1, forward strand.
CATCTCGCTCACGGTGAAAAAGGGCAGTTTTGTCGCGTTGCTCGGGCACAACGGCTCGGGGAAATCCACCATGGCCAAGATGTTCAATGCCCTCTTGTTACCGAGTGGCGGCGTGGTGCTGGTGGAAGATATGGACACCGCCGAGGAAGAACGCAAATACGATATTCGCCGCACGGTGGGAATGGTGCTTCAAAACCCCGATAACCAGCTCGTGTCCACCGTGGTGGAAGAGGACGTGGCATTTGGCCCTGAAAACTTGGGTGTGCCGCCTGCCGAAATCCGCACGCGTGTGGAAGAGGCGTTGCGCGCAGTGGATATGTGGGAATTCCGTTCCCACGCGCCGCACAAACTCTCGGGCGGACAAAAACAGCGGGTGGCAATCGCCGGTGTGCTGGCGATGCAACCGCGTTGTTTGGTACTGGATGAGCCCACCGCCATGCTGGATCCGCAAGGGCGCCGCGAAGTGATGGATACGGTGCGCCGTTTGAACCGTGAACAGGGGATGACGGTGGTGCTGATCACCCACTACATGGAAGAGGCGGGACCCGCGGATCGCGTGGTGGTGATGGATAACGGTCACATCGTGCCCGACGGCACACCGCGTGAGGTGTTTGCCGACGTGGCGCGGATGCGCGCGTTGCAACTGGACGTGCCGCAACCGACCGAACTGTGTTGGCGGTTGCGTGAGCAAGGGGTGGCGCTGCCCCCCGATATTCTCACGGTAGATGAATGTGTGGAGGCACTCGCCTCCTTGATGGAGTAAGCTTATGACCATTTTGGAAACCCAAAACCTGACCTACACCTATTCCGACGGTCTGCCGACCGCACGGGCTGCGGTGAAGGATGTGTCGATCAAGGTGGAAAAGGGCAGTTTTGTGGGCGTGATCGGCCACACGGGCTCGGGGAAATCCACCTTAATACAGCACTTCAACGGATTGCTTCGCCCCACCGGTGGGCGCGTGTTGCTTGGTGGCGAGGACATTTGGAAAGATCCGAAAGCCATTCGGCAGGTGCGGTTTCGCGTGGGACTGGTGTTCCAGTATCCCGAACACCAGTTGTTCGAAGACACGGTGCGACGGGACATTGCATTCGGTCCGCGCAACATGGGGTTGGACGAGCAAGAGATCGAAGCCCGGGTGGAAGAAGCCGCGGCGTTTGTCGGTTTGTCCGCCGAACTGTTGGACAAATCCCCGTTTGATCTGTCGGGCGGCGAAAAGCGCCGTGCGGCGGTGGCCGGTGTGATGGCGATGCGCCCCGAAGTGCTCATTTTGGATGAGCCGACGGCAGGGCTTGATCCGGCAGGACAGGAACACCTGTTGCGCCAAGTGAAAGCGTATCAGCAAACGAGCGGATGCACCGTGTTGCTGGTGTCCCACCGCATGGAGGACGTGGCACGTGTGGCAGACCGCGTGTTGGTGATGAATGGCGGCGAGGTCGCGATGTATGACGACACGGCGGCGGTGTTCTCCCGTGCGGAGGAACTGCGTGCCATCGGCTTGTCCATTCCTGCCGTGACGCGTGTGTTCATGGGTCTGCGTGCACGCGGATTTGATGTGGGTGACAATGTGTACACCGTGGAGCAAGCGGTGGCGCGGCTCACCCCCCACCTTGCCAAAGGAAGGGGGAAGAGCAATGCTCCGTGATATTACCATCGGGCAGTATTTCCCCGTGTCGTCTCCCATGCACCGTTTAGACCCGCGTGTGAAACTGATCCTCACGGTGGCATATATCGTGGCGCTGTTTCTGCCCAAAACGTGGGTGGGGTTGGGGGTCGCGGCGGGATTGCTTGTGCTGGCATATCTGTTGGCACGCATTCCGCTTAACATGATTTGGAAAAGTGTAAAACCCATCCTGCTGTTGGTGACACTCACCGCCGCCTTGAATTTGTTTTATAACACCGACGGCACAGTGCTGTGGACATGGTGGATCTTCACCGTGACCGACGGTGGGTTGATCAAAACGGCATTTATCATCGTGCGTATTCTGTGCTTGATCGTGGGCAGTTCTCTGCTCACCTACACCACCACCCCCACGGCATTGACCGATGCGATCGAGCGGTTGTTTTCGCCGCTCAAGGTGTTGCGGTTGAATGTGCACGAACTGGCGATGATGATGACCATTGCCCTGCGGTTTATCCCCACCCTCATTGAGGAAACCGACAAGATCATGTCGGCGCAAAAGGCACGTGGCGCGGATATGGAGTCGGGCGGATTGATCAAACGCATCCGTGCGCTGCTTCCCGTGTTGATTCCGCTGTTTGCCTCCTCGTTTCGGCGTGCATATGAACTGGCGCTCGCAATGGAGTGCCGCTGTTATCGCGGTGGGGAAGGGCGCACTCGTATGAAGCAGTTGAAGCTGCGGTGGGGGGATTGGATCGCTATGTTGCTGATGGCGGCGATCATTGCCCTTGTGGTCTCCCTCAATTATTGGTTACCGAAGGTGGTTTGACATGAGGCGGCTGTTACTGACAATCCAGTATATCGGCACACGTTATCACGGCTGGCAAGTGCAGCCGAATGCCGTGACGGTGCAGGAATTGGTGCAGGATGCCATTGAACAGGTGACAGGCGTGCGCTCGTCACTTACGGGATGCAGTCGCACCGATGCCGGTGTGCATGCCGAAATGTTTTGCTGTGTGACCGATACCGCTTCGCCCATTGCGGAAGACAAACTGGTGGCGGCGCTGAATGCGTGGTTGCCCTCCGACGTGGCGGTGATCGCCTGCCGTGAGGTGGCGGCCCATTTCCATCCGCGTTACGATGCGCGCGGCAAACAGTATCAGTACCGCATTTGGAACCGCGCGGCACGCAACCCCTTTTTGGAAGGGCGCGCGTTGCATTGCCGCCGTCCGCTGAATGTGGAAGTGATGAACCGTGCGGCGAAGGATTTCCTCGGTCGCCACGATTTTTCGGCGTTTTGTGCCGCCGGCAGTGAGGTGGAGGACCGCGTGCGCACCGTCACCGAATGCCGCGTGAGCGAAGAGGACGGGCTTGTCACCTTCACGGTGGCGGCAGACGGATTTTTATACAATATGGTGCGCATCATGATGGGCACGTTGCTGGATATTGAAAGCGGACGGTTGGCAACCGACGTGATTCCCACGTTGTTGCAATCGCCCGACCGCGCGGCGGCAGGGCACACAGCCCCTGCGTGCGGATTGTACTTAACGCGCGTATACTACGACTGAAAGGAGGTGCCAAACCGTGGCAAGTAAACGCGATCTGACCATTAAAAAACGGCGCAAACCCATTCTGCCCGAACCGCTTGAAACGGAAACGGCACCTGCAAAACAGGCGGAAGGGGTAACTTCGACCAATGAAAAGAATCGATCCTATCGCCGTTCGAAATCCAAAAAAGGCCGTCGTCGCCGTCACGGTCGGTCGGCCGTATGGGTGGTGTTGATTCGCCTTTCGATCATCACGGCGATCCTGGTTTTGGGTGTTCTGGTGTGGCAAAACCGCGATCATCTGGCACCTGCCGCGGTGAGCGAATGGTTTGACCGCATCTTCACCGGCGGCAGTAAAGGGGACGGTTATCCTGTGGATATGAGCGGCGATCGCGTGGTATCCTTGCAACCGTTCGGCAACCAAGTGGCGGTGTTGACCGACACGTCGTTGCAACTGTACAACTCCACCGCTTCCGAGACAGCCGACCGTGCACACACCTATGCCGATCCGCTCTTGCGTGTGAAGGATGAGTATATACTGACCGCCGAGTTGGGCGGCACACGATACACCCTGCACAACAAAAAGGAGATCCTGCTGGAAGGGCAGGTGGAATATCCCATTTTGGGGGCGGCGGTGAGCGCCGACGGGCAGGTGGCGCTGGCAACCGAATCGTCCCAGAGTTACCGTTCCGAAGTGCTGGTGTTCGATCGCAAGGGCAAGGAATTGTTCCATTGGTACAGCGTGGATCTCACGGTGTTGGATGTGACCTTCCATCCGCGCCAAAAGCAGATCGCGGTGCTGGGACTTTCGGCATCGGGCGGTGAAATGCGCTCCACGGTGCACCTGTTCTCATGGGGTGGCAAAGAAACGGGAGCCACCCATAGTTACAGCGCTACGGGACCGATGATGACGTCGCTTCGGTTCTTTGATAACGAGCGATTGGGTGTGATCGGCGATACCGCCGTGTGGGTGTATGACCCCACAAAACATGAAACAGCGACCGTCGAGTTTGAAGAATCGGTGTTGCTCGGATATGCATTCTCTCAAAACGGTATGGCTATCGTCACCCGTGACTACGGCGAAGGCGGCGGCGGTGTGTTGCAACAGTTCTCGGCCACGGGCGAAGAGGTGGGAACCTTCTCCTTCGAAAGCGATTATCGCCACGTCGCGGCGGCCAACGATGGCTTTTATCTGTTGACAGAAGATACGTTGTATTTAGAGGATAAAGGTACGGTGACAAAACAAAAGGCGGTTTCGACCGACAGTTTGATGGTAACGGAAATGAATGGCAAACCGTTGGTTTTGGGTCTTAGTATGCTCACGCGCATTGCGTGGGAATAATGTAAGGTGGGCGGATGTTGTGGGCTTTTTGATTGATATTTTGTTGCTTGGTTTACTGGCCGGTGTGGTGGTGATCTATGCGCGTCGTTCCGTTTTTGCCGCCGGATTCGGTGCGCTCGTGGTAGCAATTTCGGTGGTGACGGCGATGTTCGTGACCCCTCTGCTCGCGCCGATGGCACAAACGCTGGTGCGCCCGTCGGTGGAAAAAGCGGTGGCGGTGGCGCTTGCCGATATGCACTCCGCACCGCACGGCGCCACGCCCGAGCAAACGGTGGCTTCCTTGCCGCTGGGCGACTTGATCGTGGCGAAGCCGGAAGGGTATTTGCACCTGTTGCAGGAATACGGCGTGTCCCCCGAAACGGTGGAGGAGGCATATCGCGTGGCACCCCAACCGATGACGGTGGTACATACCGTGGCCGAGGGTGTGGTATCGGCAATCACCGAAACGCTGGTGTTTTTGTTGACGGCGGTGGCGGTGGCGGTGCTGTTGCATTTGATCGTGCGCCGTATCGAGCAGAATCTGCCCCCTCTGCGGCGGTATCACGGCTTTAAACGCGTGTTGCCTGCGCTGTTTGGTGTGCTGGCCGGTTTGATCTGGTCGTTTGCGGCGGTGA
>JAZNTC010000126.1:0-6729 GCA_045591605.1 Acutalibacteraceae bacterium
ACCGCTTGGCCTCCGACTTGGTGTCCGCAAACGAACCGGCCTCGGCAGACAGTTCCGCCAAAATGCGTTCGATTTCCGCTTTCTCTTTGGATTCCAACACGCGAATTTCGTTGTTCGCTTCCACCGATCCCATCGGTTCCACAAACACGGTGGAACCCGAAGCGGAGGTGTCGTGCACCAAACCGGGGATCTCGGCGCGGTTTTCCGCTTTCACCGGCACCACAAACCGTCCGTTACGAATGGTCACAATGGGATCTTGCAAAAACTTTTGGTAGGCAGGCGACCGCACCAGTTTATCCAACTGTTCGCGCACACGGGCGGCGGCGGCACGCATTTTGCGGCGAATGTCCGCAAGCAAGGGGGATGCGTTGTCCGCCAGCGTGTCTTCTGACGTCAAGGTGGCGGTGATCTTCTCTTCCAAATATTTATTGGGTGTGAGTGCGTCAAAACGGTCGTCCAGCGGCGTTTCAATCCCTGCACAATGCCCGTGCCATTCGGTGAGCGAACGGATCACACGCAGGTTTTCCGCAATCTGCAACAAGTCGCGTCCGGCAAGCACCGCGCCGGCATCCGCACGCCGCAGGGCATTCGTTACGTTTTGCAAATGCCCGAACGAGGGGGAGCCAAACCCGGCCATCAAACGGTAGGCGGCATCGGTTTCCTCCAGCCGCACCTGCGCCTCTGCCAAATAGGGGGAAGGCACAAGCACGCGTGCCGCTTCGGCCGCATCCGCGCAGGTGGTTTCTGCCGCGAGCAGTTCCAGCACCTTATCCAGTTCCAATGCCAGATAATCTCGATTCATAGGGTGTATCCTCTCAACTATGTAATGTATTGTAAAAATCCAAGGTGGCAAAACTGCGCCCCAGTTGCTCCTTCAAAAACGCTTCACTCACGGTGGCAAGTGCGGCGCAATCTTCGGGAGACAGCGTGAGTGCCAATGCGGCGGCAAGCGAGCCGCTTTGAATGCGGCGCAATGCATCCAGTACCCCATGAGAGAGCGGCATCCCCTCACCGCAATCGCGGCAAAGCAACTGCCCTTCACGGGGGAGGAACCCAAACGCGCCCTCACGCTGTCCGCAATGACGGCATGCCGTAAGGGCAGGAGCGTATCCTGCAAGTGCCAGCAACCGCAGTTCGGTCACTGCTTTCAAAAGATACGGTGCGCGTTCTCCGTTTGCCAGAAAATGCAGGGCATTGAGCAACAAACGCAACGCTTCTTCGGCAGGCTCTTCACGCGGCGCAACCGCACCGGCCAGTTCGCAAAAATACTGCCCGAGCGTCAACTTTTCCAAATCGTCCTTCAATGAGAAAAAGACGGTGAGCGGACGGGCATCGTCAAGATACCATCCGCTTTTGCCCTCCTGCATCAGGAATTGGCTGTGGGTGAGCAGTTGCGTGGCGGCGGCATGACGGCTGTTCGCTTTGCGTGCACCGCGCGCGGCAGCACGCACAACGCCGTGACTGCGGGTCAGCACCGTGACGAATTTATCCGCTTCGCCCACCGGTGTTTCCCGAATGATCAGACCGTCGGTCTGTATCTTCATCCGCCGTCGCCTCCTTTGGCGTGTCCACACAAGCGCAATACCGCAGATAATCCTCCACCCGTCCCGTTTGCGTGAACACGTTCCAATACTCCTGCTTTTTATCCATACCATTCGCCTCCCACCGTTATCCTGTGCACGGCAAGAGAAGAAACACATGGAAAAAATACCTATTTACAGTATACACCGCCTTTTGATTTTTTTCAATAAGATAATGTAAAGAAAGCGTAAACGAAAGCAGATTTCACCAAGAAACCCCATCCAAAATTGTGCACTGTTACAAAAATGAACAAATGTTCGATTTTTGTTCGAAATCGCTTGCATTTTGCAGAATCTTTGGTATAATGAGAATCGTTGAAGATGTGAAAAGGAGATTTGGGATATGGCGGAAAAGAAAGCAGCGAAAACGATGCCCGGCAAGACGGAGGACCGTCAAAAGGCGTTGGAGATCGCACTGCAACAGATTGAGAAAAGTTACGGTAAAGGCGCGGTTATGCGCTTGGGGCAGAATGCCCATTTGAACGTGGAATCCATCCCCACCGGATCGCTGGCGCTGGATGCGGCGCTGGGAATCGGCGGTTTGCCGCGCGGACGCATTGTGGAGATCTACGGTCCCGAATCGTCGGGTAAAACCACCTTGGCTTTGCACGCGGTGGCGGAAGCGCAAAAGCGCGGCGGCGAAGCGGCATTTATCGACGTGGAGCACGCGCTCGATCCCGTGTATGCGGCGGCGCTGGGTGTCAACGTGGATTCCTTGTTGGTGTCGCAACCGGATACGGGTGAGCAGGCGCTGGAAATTGCCGAAGCGCTGATTCGTTCGGGCGCGATTGACATCGTGGTGGTCGACTCGGTGGCGGCGCTGGTGCCTCGTGCCGAAATCGAAGGCGAGATGGGGGATTCCCACGTTGGTTTGCAGGCACGTTTGATGTCGCAGGCGATGCGTAAACTCGCCGGTGTGGTGTCCAAGTCCAACTGCATTGCGGTGTTTATTAATCAGTTGCGTTTGAAGGTCGGTGTGATGTACGGCAACCCCGAAGTCACCGCCGGCGGTAACGCGCTGAAATATTACGCATCGGTGCGTTTGGATGTGCGCCGTGTGGAAACCATCAAAAACGGCAGTGAGCCGATCGGCTCGCACACCCGTGTGCGCGTGGTGAAGAACAAGGTGGCACCCCCGTTCAAAGAGGCGGAATTCGACGTGCTGTACGGCAAGGGAATCTCGCGCGACAGCGAGTTGATCGACCTTGGCATGAAGTTGGATCTGGTACAGCGTTCGGGTGCGTGGTTCTATTACAACGATATGCGCATCGGTCAAGGACGGGATAACGCCCGTGATTTCCTGCGCGACAATCCCGATATGGCGGCACAACTGGAAGCGCAGATCCGCGAGGAGTTGGCGCGTCAAAGCCGTCCGCAGGCGGCGGTTCTGCCGGATCAGGCACCCTTGGAAATTCCGATCGAAGCGGCGGTGCAGGTGACCGCCAACACGGCAAAAGCCAAAATCGACATTACGGTAGATGACTAAACGGGCGGCAGGGTGACCTGCCGCCTTTCCTCAAAAGGAGAACACGATGCAGATCGAATCGTTGGAACGCCGTCGCGGTCAGCAGTTTTGCATGACCTTAAACGACGGGACCGCGTATATGGTGGATAAACAGACGGTGGAAGAATCGGTGTACACGGTGGGCAGTGAGATCGATGAGGATGCGCTTTCCGCCTTGCTTGCGGCATCCGCAGCGCGCCGTGCACGGGAATATGCCCTGTACCTTTTGAGCGTACGGGATTACGGCGAAAAGGAACTCTGCCGCAAATTGCGCGAAAAAGGGTATGCCGAGGAAGCCGCCGCCACCGCGGCGCGGATGTGCGAATTGGGATTGGTGAACGACGAGGTGTATGCGCGCCGTCTGGCGCGCGATTGCCGTTTGCGCAAGTTGTATGCGCGCCGCCGCACGGTGCAGGAGATCGCGGCGCACGGCATTGCCCGTGAACTGGGCGAATACGCAGTAGAAGCGGTGGATGAAGCAGAAAATCTGAACGATTTGCAACAAGCACTTGCTTTGCTGGAAAAAAAGAGGTATACTGTATCTGTTACCCCCACCGTGCAACAGCGCGGAACGGCACTGCTGTTGCGCTACGGTTACGACAGCCGCACGGTACGCGAAGCGTGGCGTTGTTTGGAAGCGGAATGTGAGGGTGACGAGTTCTGAGAATTGAGGAATCGCGTATGGCTATTAAAGTGGGCATGGTGTCGCTCGGCTGTCCTAAAAACCAGATGGATGCGGAACTGATGCTGGCAAAATTGGAGCAAGCAGGGTTTCGCATCACGGCGGACAGCGGTCTTGCCGATGTGGTGATCGTGAACACCTGCGGTTTTATTGAGGATGCCAAAAAAGAATCCATTGAGAATATTTTGGAATTTGCCACTCTTAAAAACGAGGGGCAGATCAAAAAGATCATTGTGACGGGCTGCATGGCGGAACGTTACCGCGAAGAGGTGGCGCGCGAATTGCCCGAATGCGATGCGGTGATCGGTCTGGGTGCCAACCGCGACATTGCGGAGGTTGTGAACGCCGTGATGGCAGGGGAGCGCGTGTCCTCTTTCCCCGACAAAGCGTGTTGGGAACTGGACGGCGACCGTTTGCAGACCACCCCGTCCTTTTTCGCGTATCTCCGCATTGCGGACGGATGCGACAACCGTTGCACCTATTGCGCCATTCCGCTCATTCGCGGCGGATTGCGCAGTCGCCGTGAAGAGGCGATTATCGAAGAGGCGAAGGCCCTTGCCGCAAACGGCGTGAAGGAACTGATTTTGGTGGCGCAGGACGTCACCGCGTGGGGACACGATCTGTATGGCGAATCGCGCTTGCCGCAGTTGTTGCGTGGGTTGTGCGCGGTGGAAGGTCTTCACTGGATTCGCCTGCTTTATTGCTATCCCGAACATATTACCGACGAATTGCTCACCGTGATGCGTGAGGAAGAGAAGATCGTCAAGTATATGGATATTCCCCTGCAACACGTGAGCGGCGAGGTGTTGCGCCGTATGAATCGCCGTGGGGATGCGGATTCGCTCAAAGCCTTGATTGCACACATCCGCGACGAAGTGCCGGGCATCGTGTTGCGTTCCACCGTGATGGTGGGCTTTCCCGGCGAGACCAAGGCGGATTTTGCCGCGCTGTGCGATTTCGTGAAAGAGGTCGGTATCGAGCGACTGGGTTGTTTTGCCTATTCGCCCGAAGACGGCACGCCTGCTGCCGCCATGGACGGGCAGGTGTCGGATAAGATGAAACAGCGCCGCCGCGACATTGTGATGCAAGAGCAGGCGCTGGTGACCGACCGCTACAATGCGGCACAGGTCGGTCGCACGGTGGAGGTGCTGGTGGAAAGTTTTGACCGCTATGCCGAGTGCTGGTTTGGTCGCAGTACCGCCGATGCGCCCGATATTGACGGCAAGGTGTTCTTCACCGTGGCGGACGGACACCGTCCGCGACCGGGTGATTTCGTGAAGGTGACCATCACCGACACGATGGATTGGGATTTGATGGGGGAGATGGTGTGATGAATCTGCCGAATCGTTTAACCGTGGTGCGCATTGTAATGGTGCCGCTGTTTATGCTGTGTTTCTTGTGGGATTTCCCGTTTCATTATCTCGTGTCGGGTTTGGTGTTCGGTGCGGCCGCGCTGACCGATATGTTCGATGGCAAAATTGCCCGTGCACGCAATTTGATTACCAATTTGGGTAAGTTCTTGGATCCCATTGCGGATAAGATGCTCACCACGGCGGCGTTCATCGGCTTGTGCGCCATCGGGAAAATGAGTCCGTGGGCATTGCTGCTCATCCTCACACGCGAATTTGCGGTGACCTCGGTGCGCCTGATGGCGGCAACCGACGGCACGGTGATTGCGGCGAACTATTGGGGTAAACTCAAAACGGTGATGCAGTTCGTTGCCATTTTGGTGTCGATTGCGGCGTTGGAATTTGCCACGTGGCAACAGGGGTTGCTTGCCGCTTTCGCGTTACCCTCGGCCGTGTATTCCGTCCCGTTGATCGTGGGCGAGGTGCTGGTGTGGATCTCGGCGGTGCTGACGGTGCTGTCGGGCGTGGAATACGTGTGGGCAAACCGCCGTTTCTTCCAAAGCGAAAAATAATTTTCAAATTTTACTGGACATTTTCGGATTTTTCGGTATACTATAATAATATACATGCGTGGATCGGGAGAAGTATCCGCACCGTCACTCATCAGAGAGAAAGCGTCATCGGCTGTGAGCGCTTTTTGAGTAACCGCGGCGAAATGCACCCGTGAGCACGGCGGCCGAACCCCCTTAGGGCAAGTAGGCGGTCGCGGTTGCCCACCGTTAAAGGGGCCTTTGAGTGAAATTCGGAGTGGAACCGCGTACATTCGTGCGCCTCCGTTGTGCCAAACGGCACGACGGAGGCGTGTTGTTTTTGGAGGCTTTGTATGTTTGAACGTTTTCGGGAGGACGTGGCGGCGATTCGCGAACGCGACCCTGCCGCCGGCTCAACGTTGGAAGTGGCGCTGTTGTATAACAGTTTCAAAGCGGTGCGTGCGCATCGCCGTGCCAACTGGTTGTTCCGTCACGGACACCGTTTTTTGGCACGCTTTGTGTCCCAACGCTGTGTGAAACGCACCGGCATTGAAATTCATCCGGGTGCCACCATCGGTCGCCGTCTGTTCATCGATCACGGCACCGGTGTGGTGATCGGCGAAACCACCGAGATCGGCGACGATTGCACCATCTATCAAGGTGTGACGCTCGGTGGTACAGGTAAGGATCGTGGCAAGCGTCATCCCACGCTCGGTAACAACGTGATGGTGGGCGCCGGTGCCAAGGTGTTGGGTCCCATCAACATCGGGAACAACGTGCGTATTGCCGCCGGTGCGGTGGTGCTGATGGACATTCCCGACAACTGCACGGCGGTGGGTGTGCCTGCCCGTGTGGCGCGTCGCAACGGGTTGAAGGTACCGGATCTGGATCAGATCCACATTCCCGATCCCGTGTCGCAAGAACTGTGTCGTATCGACGGTCGTATCGATCGCTTGGAAAAGCATTTGAAAGAGAAAGAGGATTAATGCTATGAAACTGTACAATACCTTAACGCGCAACAAAGACGAGTTTGTTCCCCACGAGGAGGGCAAGGTGAAGATGTATACCTGCGGCCCGACGGTGT
>JAZNTC010000127.1:0-2036 GCA_045591605.1 Acutalibacteraceae bacterium
CGCATTACAATATTTCTTCTTTTACGTTGGACTTGCCCACACCGATGGGGTGAGCAAATACGCGCTGTGCCACCGCCACAGAGAGGAACGCGGCGTGTCGGCGCCGGAATGGTTGCGGCGCATCCGCATTGCCAAAGCCAAACATTAGCTCACCGCCACAAACGAACCCATCGCTGTCATCGGACAACGGTGCGGATTCGAGAGCCCCGGTTATTTCACAAAAACCTTTCGAGAGGCCACAGGCGTGTCACCCGGGGAATTTCGACACAAATGAAAACGGCAGGTATTCAGAAGAATACCCGCCGTTTTTTGTTTTCGGTTAGACCGGATCGGTCACGATTTCAAACACATCGCCGTCATACCCTTCGATGTCACAAGCCGCTTCGGCCGCCTCTTTGCTTTGTGCCGTAGTTTTGTTGCCGAAGATGGTTATATCCTCGGAAGCGACACCGCGAACGACCACCGCCGATGTTTCATAAGCATCCACGTCCTCAAAGCGGCTGTTCGTAAATACCAGTTTGCAATCGCTTGCCGTCGTTTTCACAAAGATCTGACGTTGGGCCGTACCTAACGTGTTCAGATACGTGTTGCTGTGAAGCGAAATCGTTTTACCCGGAACGGTTGCGATCGCCTGAATAGCCTCGTAGTTGGAACTGTCAAACGTACTGAACTCGATCCGCGCAGAGACGTCGTGAATGTAGACCTGTGCATCGCAACCCGGTGCAGCACCCTCCATCAAAAGCATGCGCAGTTTGGATCCTTCGCCCATGTGGATGCTCGCGTTTTTCAACGTATACGCGTTGCCAAACAACGTTGCACCGGCCGCAAGCGAAAGTTCACCGTTCACCGTAATGTCCGCCGCAAGCGACACGTGACGACCTTTCGCCAACGCCGCAACCAGTTTTTCGTAGGTGTCCACAAGCACCAGCGCGCCGTTTTGGTCAATCTCGTATGTGCCTTGCCGCAAAAGCCCGTTGGGTTTGGTGACAAAGTATGCCGACCGATTTACCACGACCTTGCCTTCGTCGGCAACGTAATAGTAATTGCCATCCACCTTTACCAGACCAACGTATGCTACACAGCGGCCATCCGCACCGTAATAATAGCCACCTGCAACCCCATTGCGCAACGACTTGCCGTCTTCACCGAAGTAGTAGACACCCTTCGCGAAACCGTTGTTGTTCACAATGGCGTAACGGCCGGTCTTGACCTTCGCATTGGCAACCACGTAATACATGTCTTCGCCAACCTGCACCATACCGGCATACGCTTTCGCCTTGCCATCCTCACCGTAGTAGTAGCCGTTCACAACCGTGTTCTTCCGCATCGTGCCGTCTTCACCGAAGTAGTAGTAACCATTCGTGAAGCCTTCGGTGTTGTTCGTGTTGCTGACGAAGTGACGACCCTTCATAACCTTACCGCCGTCGCTGACGTAGCAGTAATTACCGTCTGCTGCTCTCACCAAGCCGCGATACGGCAAGCATCGACCGTCCTCACCGTAGTAGTAGTCGTTCACAACCAAATTCTTCAACATCTTACCGTCTTCGCCGAAATAGTAGAAACCATTCGCGAAGCCTTCGATGTTGTTCGTGTTGCTGACGAAATAACGACCCTTCACCACACGCGCATCGTCAGCAACGTAGTACACGTCTTCTCCCTGCGTGACGATACCGGCATACGCTTTCGCCTTGCCATCCTCACCGTAGTAGTAGCCGTTCACAACCGTGTTCTTCCGCATCCTGCCGTCTTCGCCGAAATAGTAGAACCCATTCGGGAAGGCTTTGATGTTGTTCGTGTTGCTGACGAAGTAACGACCCTTCACCACACGCGCACCGTCAACGACGTAGTAGGCTCCGCCTTCAAACCCCACCAAGCCTGCGTAGTACGCACGTCGGCCGTTCACGTAGTAGACACCGTTTTCAATCTTGGCTGCCAGGGCGGGGATGATTTCGCCTCTTTCGATCACGTAATTACAGACACTGCAGACGCGGTCGCCGGTGTAACCGGGAGTCGTCACGGTCACGTCAACCTCCGCA
>JAZNTC010000128.1:0-2667 GCA_045591605.1 Acutalibacteraceae bacterium
CCGCCGCCCACCCTTCCCATCACGGTGCACGGGACAGGGCTTTCGGCGCCGTCGGTGGGGGCAATCCTTTCGCAAAACCGTGAAACGCGGTGGTTGCCGTTTTCCGTCGGGGGGTTGCTGGTCGTCTTTGCGTTTGCCGCCGCCGGCATTGCCGCAGGGTATGTCGGCACGGTGGAAGGCACGTTTTTGATGGCGCTGTTGCCGTTGTTACTGGTGCTGATGCTGTTTGGCTATCGCTCACGGAAACGTGCCGTGCTCAAACAGTGCCTGCGCGATATGCGGCTGTATATCGGTGCGGTGAACGGTGGGGTGACCACCACCGTGTATCCCGACCGTATCGAGCAACGCACCGCCCGTGTGACACGCACGGTGCCCTTCACCGACAGGACGACCTTCACCGAGCATGACGATTGGATGCTGGTGGAAACGGACGGCACGTGGGTGGCCATAGCGGCCGTCGACGTGACCCCGTGGGAAGCGCAAAGCATCTTCGAACTTGTTGCGGCAGCGGTGCCGCCCTCACGGCAGTTCACAAGGGGGGACTTTTACGCAAGGCGCACAGAGTCCGCTCCTCCGCCCTTTTCCACCACACCGCCTGTGTGTTATGAGCGCGTGGAAGGTTGCGCGGAGCAGGTGTCGGGATTTGCGTGGCCTGTCGGTGCGCTGTCGTGGTTGTTTGCCGCGGCATTGAGTGTGAGCGGCATGTTCACCGCGCTGTTTGCCATCACGTCATCCTTCTTTTTGGATCATCTCATTTTCTTTTCCGCCTGCTTTGCCGTCGAGGCGATCGCGTTGCTGTTCGCCGTGACCCGACAAACCGCAACGCCCTTGCAAGGGGTGGCGCTCTCCTTCACCTCGGAAGGCTTGTTGGTGGAACGGGCAGGGGATTTGCAATTTGTGATGGCCGCCGACGTGCGTGCCCGTCGCACCGAAAACGGGATGAAACTGTTCACACCGGCAGGGGTATTTACCGTGCCGTGGGCACTCACAAAAAATCGTCAGCAACTGGAATGGATGCTGTTTTCTCGGTGAGAGAGCGAGCATCTTAACAATGGATGGGCGCGTATCCGCCTTCCGAAAAAAGGAGTTTTAAGTTATGTCTGAAGAACAGATCTTGCAAGGGTTAGAACCCGGTGGAAAGGAATACGACGTGGATCTGGAAAAGATCATGAAGAAGAACTTTTTAGCGTATTCCATGTCGGTCATCGTGGCACGTGCCTTGCCGGACGTGCGCGACGGGTTGAAACCGGTGCATCGCCGCATTCTGTACACCATGCACGAGAATAATCTCACCCCCGACAAAGCGTACCGCAAGTGCGCCGACACGGTGGGTGCGGTGCTTGGTCGTTACCATCCGCACGGTGACGCATCGGTGTACGATGCCATGGTGCGTATGGCGCAGGATTTCTCCTTGCGGTATCCGTTGGTGGACGGTCACGGTAACTTCGGTTCGATCGACGGTCACTCCGCGGCGGCCTATCGTTACACCGAAGCGCGTATGAGCCGTATGTCGCTGGACATGCTGGTGGACATCGACAAAGAAACGGTGGATTTTGATCCCAACTATGACGACCGTCTGGAAGAGCCACGCGTGCTCCCCTCCCGTTTCCCGAACTTGCTTGTGAATGGGTCGTCGGGTATCGCGGTCGGTATGGCGACCAACATTCCGCCGCACAACCTGTGCGAAGTGATCGACGGCATCTGTTTCCTCATTGATAACCCCGATGCGGAGATCTATCAGTTGATGGATTACATCAAAGGTCCCGATTTCCCCACCGGCGGTGTCATTATGGGGTATTCGGGCATTCGCGCGGCGTATGCCACGGGACGCGGTCGCATCACCGTGCGTGCGCGCACCGAAATTGAGGAAATGCCCAACGGCCGTTTCCGCATCGTGATCTCCGAGATCCCCTATCAGGTGAACAAACTCGCGATGGTGAAATCCATCATCGAGTTGGCAGACGAAAAACGCATCGAAGGCATCCACGACGTGGTGGACTATTCCAGCCGCGAAGGCTTGCAGGTGGTGGTGGACCACAAAAAGGATGCCAATCCGCAGGTGGTGCTCAACCAGTTGTTTGCCTACACCCAGATGCAGGTCACCTTTGGTGCCATTATGCTGGCGTTGGTGGACGGTGTGCCGCGCGTGCTGAACTTGAAACAGATGCTCGAAGAGTACATCAAGTTCCAATGCGAAGTGATCACCCGTCGCACGCAGTTTGATCTGCGCAAGGCGCAAGAGCGTGCGCACATTGTGGAAGCACTGAAAACCGCCAGCGATTTCATCGACGAAGTCATCACCATCATCCGCGAATCCAAAGACGTGCCGCTGGCAAAAGAGAATTTGATGGCGCGTTTTGCGTTTGACGAATTGCAGGCGGATGCCATCGTGAAGATGCAACTCGGTCGTCTGGCCGGTTTGGAACGCCAGAAGATCGAGGACGAATTGAACGGCTTGCACACACGCATTGCCGAACTGGAAGAGATTCTCGGCAGCGAATGGCGCATCCGCGAGATCGTGAAGGAAGAATGCCTCAAAATGCGCGACAAGTACGGCGACGAGCGCCGCACCTCCATTTCGATGGTGTCGGGCGAAGTGGATATTGAGGATCTCATTCCCGTGGAGGAAAGTGTGCTCACCCTCACCCGTAACAAGTCGGAGGCCAA
>JAZNTC010000129.1:0-4310 GCA_045591605.1 Acutalibacteraceae bacterium
CTTCCTAAGACCGCTTGGCCTCCGACTTATAGGAGAAAGAAAATGAAAAACATCTTAGAAGCACCCTTCGTCAGAGAAATGTGCGAGGCGACCGCAAATATGTACCGTCTCGGCTGGGACGAGAGAAACGGCGGTAACATCAGGTACCTCTTGAAGGAAGAGGAGGTTGCGGAGTATCTGGATCTGACGAAGGTCATCCGCACCATCCCCACCGGCTTTGATGCTACCGATCTGATCGGCAAAATCTTCATCGTGACCGGCACGGGCAAGTATTTCAAGAACGTGGAAGTGGATCCCGAAACCAACCTCGGTATCATCCGCATTGCGAAAGACGGCACCACCGCGGAACTGCTGTGGGGTTATAAAGACGGCGGTCGCTTCACCAGCGAATTGCCGGCTCACCTGATGAGCCACATGGTGCGTTTGAAGAAGGATCCGAACCACCGCGTGGTGATGCACACCCACCCGACCAACACCTTGGCGATGACCCACATCCACGAGTTGGATGACAAGAAGTTCACCCACACCATTTGGGAGATGTGCACCGAATGCATCGTGGTGTTCCCCGACGGCATCGGCGTGTTGCCGTGGATGGTTTGCGGCACCAACGAGATCGGTGAAGCCACCGCGAAGAAGATGGAAGAGTATCGTTTGGTCGTCTGGGGCTTGCACGGCATTTACGGCGTCGGTAAGGATATGGACGAGACCTTCGGCCTGATCGAAACGGTGGAAAAGGCGGCACAGCTGTATATGCTGACGGCACACATGCCGCACGTCAACACTATCCTGGATCCCGAACTCAAAGCGGTGGCGGAAGCATTCGGTCTTGACTATCGCAAGGATTTCTTGAATCTGTAAAGCACAAACGGCAGGGGAGAAACCCCCTGCCGTTTTCGTTTTGTGCAGATAATTCTTGCAACCGTGTGAAAGTTGTGGTATACTACCAATATCTATAACTATGCACCGACAAGGAGGATGCCCTTATGGATAAATTACTGAAATTGCTGGACACCGATGCCCGTTTGACGGTGGCGCAGATGGCGGCGATGCTGAACACCACCGAGGCCGAGGTGGGAGCGAAGATGGCAAAATTGGAACAGGACGGTGTGATCCGTGCCTATAAAGCGCTGATCGACTGGGAACGCACCGATCGCGAATGCGTGACGGCGGTGATCGAACTGCGTGTGACCCCGAAACGCGACTACGGGTTTGAGGCCATTGCCGAAACGGTGATGCGCCTTGACGAGGTGGAAAGCGTATATTTGATGTCGGGCGGTTACGACCTGCTCGTGACGGTTACGGGGCGCACCTTCAAAGAGGTGTCCATGTTTGTGGCGAAGCGGTTGTCCACCCTGGATTCGGTGATCTCCACCGCGACCCATTTTGTGTTGCGCCGTTACAAGGAGAGCGGTGTGATGTTCCTTGGCGAACACAAGGATGAGAGAGGGGCTTTTTAACCCATGGATTACAGCAAGGTGTTGAATCGGACGTTGGCTTCTTTGCCGCCGTCCGGTATCCGCCGCTTCTTCGACATTGCGAACGAAGTGAAGGCGGATGATATGATCTCGCTGTCGATCGGCGAGCCGGATTTTGCCACCCCGTGGCACATCCGCGAAAAGGCCATTTCCTCGCTGGAACAGGGTAAGACGTGGTATAGCGCCAATGCCGGTTTGCTGGCATTGCGCGAGGCGATCGCACGGCGCATTGTGCGGCACACCGGGGTGAAGTATGATCCCCGTTCCGAAGTGGTCGTGACGGTGGGCGGCAGTGAAGCGTTGGATATAGGTATTCGTGCGCTGGTGAATCCCGGTGACGAAGTGTTGGTGCCGTCCCCCAGTTTTGTGTGTTATGCACCGCTGGTGTCGATGGCAGGCGGCACGCCTGTTTCCATTGTGACCAAGGCGGAAAACGGATTCCGCCTCACGGCAGAGGAATTGCGCGCGGCGTTGACACCGCGTACCAAACTGTTGGTTTTGCCGTTCCCCAACAACCCGACGGGTGCGGTGATGCGGCGCCGGCACTTGGAGGCGATTGCCGCGGTGTTGCGCGACACCGACGTGATGGTTATTTCGGACGAGATCTACGGTGCGTTGACCTATGGCGATGCACCGCACGTGAGTGCCGTGCAGATCGACGGGCTACGTGAACGCACCCTGTTGGTGGACGGTTTCTCCAAAGCCTATGCCATGACAGGCTGGCGTCTCGGCTACATTTGCGGTCCTGCCGTGGTGATGAAGCAGGTGGTCAAGCTTCACCAGTATGCCATCATGTGTGCACCCACCACGGCGCAACATGCCGCGGTGGAAGCAATGGAAAACGGGGATGATGACGTGGCACAGATGCGCGCGGAATACGATACGCGCCGCCGTTTGATTCTGAAAGAACTGAACAGCATGGGGCTCACCTGCTTCGAACCGGAAGGCGCGTTTTACGTGTTTCCCTCGATTCAGGTGTCGGGACTGTCCTCGGAGGAATTCTGTGAGCAACTGCTCCACCGCCACCATGTGGCGATCGTGCCCGGCACGGCATTCGGCGAGGGCGGCGAAGGCTTTGCCCGTCTTTCTTATTGCTACTCGCTGGGACACATCAAGGAAGCGATGAAACGCATCCGCAAATTCCTGCAGGAATTGAAAGAGGAACAAGCATGACGGTGACGGTGAAAGCCCCTGCCAAATTGAATTTGACCTTGGAAGTCGGCGCAAAGAGGGCCGACGGGTATCACGAAATGAAAAGCGTGATGCAGGCGGTGGATCTGTGCGATCGGGTGACGTTGACCGCGAATGACAGCGGTGAGATCACGTTGTCGATCACGGGGGCCACGTTGCCTGCCGATCCTTCCAACACCACCTATAAAGCGGCACGCGTGTTTCTTCACCATATCGGTCGGTCGGATTTCGGGGTGCATATTGACCTTGAAAAGCACATCCCGATGCAAGCCGGTATGGCGGGCGGCTCTGCCGATGCGGCGGCGGTGCTTTGGGGAATGAATCAACTGACGGGTGCCTCTCTTTCGGAAGAAACGCTGTGTGCGCTCGGCGCCAAGGTGGGGGCAGACGTGCCGTTCTGTGTGATGGGCGGTGCCGCGCTGGCAAGCGGTATCGGCACCGATTTAGAGGCGGTCACGCCGTTGCAAGACGGCTGGTTTGTGGCGGTAAAACCGCAGGTGAACGTATCCACCGCCGAAGCCTACCGTGCCACCGACAGCAAGGAGAATTTGCCCCACCCCGATCACGAGGGGATGTGCCGTGCCATGGCGGCAGGCGATTTGGTGCGCGTGGGCGCGTTGCTCGAAAATGCGTTTGAAGCCGCGTTGCAACTGCCCGAAGTAGCGGCGGTACAAGAGGTGATGCGTGGGTTTGCACCGCTCGGTTGCTTGATGACCGGCAGTGGTTCGGTCGTGTATGCCCTGTTTGCCACCGAAACGGCGGCGGTGCGGTGTGCCGACGGGTTGCGTGCCGTATATGAGAACGTATATATTTGCCGTCCCACATCGAGTGGGCCGGAGGTGCCGGGATGATTTACCGTGACTTTGGAAAAACCGGCGAACAAATTTCCGCAATCGGCTTCGGTTGCCTGCGCTTGCCCGAACGTGAACGGGACGGCAAATGGTCGATAGATCAGGACAAAGCAGATGAGATGTTGGGCTATGCCTGCGAGCACGGAATCAACTATTTCGATACTGCGCCGTTTCAGCCAATTGTATTGCACCGGTTGCGGCTATTGTATGCCCTGCCCCAAGGGAATCGACATTCCGTATATTTTTGACCAGTACACCCATCACAACGTGTACGGGCTCTCCGAAAACGCGAAAAACGGCTATCGCCGTTACATAAACGAGCGCAAGGGTGCCACCTTTGCGGATTGTATCAACTGCGGTAAGTGCGAAAAGAACTGCCCGCAAAAGCTCCCCATCCGCGAAAAAATGGAACTGGTGGATAAAGAGTTGCGCGCGTTGTTTGAAACATGATTACATGACGAAAAAACCGTCCAGACTATGGGTACAACATAGAAAGGACGGTTTTTTTATGTGTACATTTGTGAAAGCACTCACGGCAGGGACACTCGCGGCGGTGATGCTCACCTTTTGCCATTTTCAGGCGGTGTGCGGCGAGATTCAAAGCGAAGTGGTGCGCCTGCACGTGCTGGCGCACGACGACACCGCCGAAGAGCAGAGGTTGAAACTTAACGTGCGTGATGCGGTGCTGGCGGCGGCAGACGGGTTGCTGGACGGGGTGGGGGGCAGTGCAGGGGCCACCGACGTGGTGGAAGGTGCGTTGCCGCAACTCGCCGCCCCGGCGGACGACACGGTG
>JAZNTC010000130.1:0-14619 GCA_045591605.1 Acutalibacteraceae bacterium
GGCAAGATCACCAAGCCTGCCACTCCGAATGAGTGCGGTGAGATCACCAAGACCTGCACGGTCTGCGGCGATACCTTCAAGACTCTCTTCGATTATGAGTTCACCGGCGAATTCGGCGACGTGAACGGCGACAACGAGATCGATTCTACCGACGCGCGTCTGGTGCTCCAGTATGTGGTCGGCAAGATCGGAGCCGATGCGATCGACATCGAACTGGCGAACGTGAACGGCGACAACAGTGTCGACTCCACCGATGCTCGTTTGATCCTGCAGTATGCGGTTGGCAAGATCGAAGCGTTCCCGAAGGCACAATAAACACACAGCAAAACACCGCCGTAGCATTTCGCTACGGCGGTGTTTTTGCTGTTATTACAGTGTCACGGTAACGGGTTCACCCGTGTAGGTGACGGTGGTCACGGGGGTGTTGCCCACGGGGACCCCCACCGTGAGGGTGTGCGCGGCGTTGTCCCACACGAAGGGGATATGCATGTAATCGCCTTATTCGTAGGTGTGCCCGTCGCCGTCGGTGTAATAAAACGCGGTGGCATCCGCTCCGCAGGCACAGTCGCCCGTAAACACAGTGGACGGGGAGGAGGTTACGACAAAGAAGGAGGGCTCTTCCTCTTTCACGTTGTTCCACAGCGTGATTTGGAACACGTTGGGTGCAACTTGTTGGGCTTCGCGATGAGTAAACATAGGAAGCATCCTTTCATCGTAACGTCGTTGCTTTCATTATTCCATAGTGCCTGTAAAATGTCATCGTCAAGTTCTCAAAAGCAATTGCAACAGGTCGAAAGTTGTGGTACAATATTGGAAAATGCATATAATGGAAGAATACGAATATGTTACAGAAACTGAACAGCCTGCCGATGCATCTCATCAGCGGCGGCGGAATACGTGCCCTATGTGATGCCGCAAGAACACGGCAACCACACGCGTGCCAAAGCCTCATGATGGATTGTGGACTCACGGTCATGGGCGAGCGGTTCGAATTCAACGTGTGGGAATACTCGTCGGCGGCACTCACGGTGGCAGGGCATTAGGATGAACGCAAAAAGAAAGGATGCACCACCAGCGCGTGGACTATAAGGTGTCGGGTATCGGCTCGCACAGTTGCGGTCCTGCGCTGTTGGGACAGTACCGCCTTGAAAGGAGCCGTTTACCTTTACGTTCTATCTCCGATAAGAAAGGATTGACTGTATGATCCGTTCAAGATTGACCGACTTGCATCACAATCCCGTCAGCCAACGTCGCTTGTGGCTGTGGACATTGTATATGTTCGCGTTTTTGGCGATAGAAAAGGTGCTGGCCGCCACCGTGACGGTGAGCGAAAACGGGATGTGGCAATGCGCGTTTTCGCTCGGGGCTGTGGATATCCTCTGCGTGGCGGTGTACGTGACCATGGTGATCCTCATTGCCGCCCGTGTGCCGTACATATATCTGCTGATGCCGGATTTCGTGTTGCTGTTTGTGAAAATTTACACCGCCATCGTCTCCGCCGCTTCGTTGGTGGGTGGGCGCCCTGCTGTGAGCGAAACGATCAGCGCGGTGGAATCGGCGCTGGAATCGGTGCTGTTCGCGATGTTTTTGGGGGTGTTGCTCGCAGGGAAACTCGGTCATCCGCAAAGCCGTATCGGGCGGCGGTATCCGCTGTACTGCATGTGGCTTCTGCTCGCTTGCCTTCCCGTCACAGTGGTGTTCGAGATTATCAAATGTGTGATCGGGGTGGAGATGCATCGGTATCCCCTTGCTGTGATTTTCGAATTTTTGAAAAACGTGTTGGGTGAAGCGTTGCTGGACCTGCCGTATTATCTGATGATTCTGATGCTCTGCTTTGTGCCGCAACCGCACAAAGCAAAAGGTGCGTAACTGCTGTTTAAGAAGTGTGCATTGTGAAGCAAGCATAAATCCATACGCCATTCATACGTGATACACCTCGCGATACAGCGTGTCGCGAATCGTTTCAAATGTCGCTTCGGTGAGGGCGCCGCCCGTGGACATCAAGCGCAGCGGCACGGGGTGCCGCCCCTTCGAAATGGGCGGCTGGGTGTAGGGGTAGTCGTTCAAGGTGAAGCCGTTTCGCTCATAAAAGCCGATGCGCCGCCGCGAAAGGGCATTTTCAGGCAGTTCCACTTCCAAGCACAGGCGGCGGTCGTTTTCCCGTTGCAGTTGCGCGAGCAGTCGGGCGCCGAGTCCGCGGTTGCGGTGGGTTTGTGCCACCGCCAGATGTTCCACAAACAAAAAGGTGGGGAAGGAATAGGTCGCCGCAAAGGCGATCACGCGCCCTTTCTCGGTCAGGGTGACCAGACGGTAACGCGGATGTCGGAGTAATGCTTTTTGCTCGTCATACGGGCGGTATTCATCGGTGGGAAAACTCGCCTGCATAATGGCGAACACTTCATCGAAAACAGACATGATGCACCTCACGGGGGAATGTGTTTGATGGTATTGTAGCATAGGTGGGAAGAAAAGACAAGGGCTTGTAGGGAGCGGCGCTTGCCGACGCCCCGTGGAAACGACGTTTTTCGCGGTCGGTGACCGCTCACCCTTGGAGTTCGTTTCGAGTCCCTGTAGTAGGAAACACAAAAGAGCGATCCTTTTGTGGTGGAGAGCATATCGTAGTCGTTCGCACTCGCTGTCGCTCGTTTGGACGAAAGGCGCAACAGTCCACCGGACTGTTGCTTTGTCGCTCGCCTGTGGCTTCGCTCCCTTTCGTGGTTCGAGTCCCTGGAGCAGAAAAAATCAAAAGACCACCGCAAGGGTGGTCTTTTGATTTTGGCTGCGGAACAGGGACTCGAACCCCAACAGACAGATTCAGAGACTGTAGTGCTACCATTACACCATTCCGCAATATTTAGCATAAGTGATTATATCACATTTTTCCCGTTTGTCAAGTAGTCATACACGATTTTTTCGGAAAAATTTGAAATACTAAAAAGGAAAGCGGTTGGGGAGATTTTCCCCCAACCGCTTTGCACAAAAACAAACTTATTTCAGGTTGTTTTCGTACTGCTCGATCATCTTCTTGACCATCTGACCGCCGATGGAGCCCGCCTGCTTCGCCGTCAGGTCACCGTTGTAACCCTGCTTCAGGTTCACGCCCACTTCGTTTGCGGCTTCCATCTTGAAACGGTTGAGGCCTTCGCGCGCCTCGGGGACAACAGACTTGTTCTTCGCCATGATTGTTTTCTCCTTATCGTTATGCGGCTTTTGGGCCGCTGAATTAAGCAACCGTGTTTGCAAAGGTAGTGTATGCGTAAACATCGTGTACATTCGGACAAATTTCTGCCAATGTCGCCGCTTTTTTCCTTGCCGTTGCCACCGCTTTTCGCACATACTATCTTTGAAAAATGAGGTGGAATGTATGACGGATAAAAAAATCGACCGACGTGCGATCGGTCGATTGCTTGTGATCGGTGCTGCGGCAGGGGCGGCCAACGGTTTGTTTGGGGCAGGTGGCGGTTTGATCGCCGTTCCGCTGTTGATCGGCTGGATGAAACTGCCCGAGAAAAATGCCTATGCCACGTCGCTTGCGGTGATGGTGCCCATCTCTATGGTGTCCCTCACGGTGTATGCCCTGCGCGGCGGCCTTGTGGCCGACAACACGCTGTGGTATCTGCTCGGCGGCTTTACAGGCGGTGTAGCGGCCGGCTTTCTGTTCCGCTACATCCCCGTGCAGTGGTTGCGCTGGGCGATGGCAGGCTTTCTTTTGTATGGCGGTGTAAAGGCGGTGTTGCTCCTGTGATTATCGAATGGATCGTGGGCACACTGGCAGGCTTTGTCAGCGGTTGCGGTGTAGGTGGGGGTACGTTGTTGTTGCTCTATCTCACCGCGGTGGCAGGGATGGACCAGCGTGTGGCCGCAGGAATCAATTTGTTATACTTCATTTGCTGTTCGCCGGCGGCATTGTGGTTGCATTTCCGCCGTCGTGCGGTGCGGTGGCAACACGTGTGGCCTGCCGCGCTTGGCGGTGCGGTCACGGCGGCAGTTGCTGCGTGGCTCACGGTGTATATGCCCACCGACTGGTTGCGCCGTGGGTTCGGTGTGATGCTGATCTACATCGGCATCAAATGCTTGCGACCACGGAAACAACCCCAAAAATGATTGGCTGATGCACCACGTAAATCACCAAGGCGTGTCGCCCGAGGAAGGCAAGCGGCGGCAGGTGCGAGCGTTTCAACGCTTTTGGCAGACGGTGGACGTAGCGCCCCAAAAAACTACCCCCAAAGAAGCAAAAGATCCAGGGGAGCAGGGGGAAATAATCGCCCTGCACGCCGTTGATGCGTCCGAGCCCCAGCGGATACAGCCATTTGATCTCGGTCACGTGACGGGGGACGGCGACTTCCCACACGTTGCGGATGCCGAAAAAGCCGTCGGCATACTGCACCGGCAGGTTCCAGCAAAGCCACAACAGCACGGCACACACCAACGCGCCCAACCAACCGGGAATCTTGGCAATGAGGCGATGGGACAGCGCATATACGAGGATGCACACGGCGAGCATGTGCAACACGCCGAACCAGATGGGGTCTTCGGGGAACCCCACCGCCATTACGACGGATACACCGGCGGCGACCAGCGCCAACAGCGCACCGCGTTTCAGGTTGCTGTGTGACAGGGTGCAACACAGTCCGCACAAAAAGATGAAGATGCCGGCAAACAACGGTTCGACAGGCATAAAGTAATCAAAGAAGAAACGGCACGCCTGCACGAGCGTTTCGTGCTTGTCGGAATCCAAATAGTAGCCAAAGGTGTAAAACCCGTGGTAGACC
This sequence comes from Acutalibacteraceae bacterium, assembly GCA_045591605.1. Classification (GTDB taxonomy): domain Bacteria; phylum Bacillota; class Clostridia; order Oscillospirales; family Acutalibacteraceae; genus SIG588. Next base: position 4,773 of record JAZNTC010000130.1, read on the forward strand.
ACCATCAGCACCACGCACAGACCGCGCGCTTCGTCCAACAGGGCGATGCGCGGTTTTTTTACTCGTTCCATACGTCACTCCTCGATTTGATACGGTTCGGTGAGATTCAACAGACGTGCACCGAGGGTGACGGTCATGCGCAAACCTTCGGCGACCCATTCTTCGGAGTCCACCGCGCCGTCGCGGCGGCATTCCTCTGCCAGTGCACCCTTGGAAAAGGGGAGAAGCAAGGTCACGCGGCGGCGATCGGGCGGCAGGGCATCGGTGATCGCCTGTAACAATTGCTCAAAACCGATGTGTTCCTTGGCGCTGATGCACACGGTGGTGCCGTCCGCTTCGGGCAACACGGTCACGCGGTCGCATTTGTTCATCACGGTGATTTGCGGTGTGTCGCCGCACCCGAGTTCCGAAAGCAGGGAACGGGTGACCGCCAGATGTTCCGCTGCCTCATCGGAGGAGGCATCGCACACGTTCAGAATCACGTCCGCCCCGATCGCCTCTTCCAACGTGGAGCGGAAGGCGCGCACCAAATGGTGGGGCAGACGGCGCACAAACCCAACCGTATCCGACAGCATGACGGTGCGCCCGTCCGGCAGGCGCAACGCGCGCACCGTTGGGTCGAGGGTGGCAAACAGCTTGTCCTCTGCCAGCACATCCGCATCGGTCAAGGCGTTGAGCAGGGTGGATTTGCCTGCGTTGGTGTATCCCACAATGGCAACGGCGCAAAACCCATCCTTGCGGCGGCGCACACGGTGCTCTTCACGGCGACGTTCCACCTCTGCCAATTCTTCTTTCAGTGCGGCAATGCGGCGGCGAATGTGACGGCGATCGCTTTCCAGTTTGGTTTCGCCCGGTCCGCGTGTGCCAATACCGCCGCCCAAACGCGACAGATCGCCGCCCTGCCCCAACAGACGGGGCAGACGGTATTGCAACTGAGCGAGTTCCACCTGCAAGCGCCCTTCCGACGAACGGGCGCGCGCGGCAAAAATGTCCAAAATCAACATGGTGCGGTCGATCACGCGGCAGGGGAGCGTATCCTCCAAATGGCGTTGTTGCACCGAGGTGAGTTCATCGTCCACCACCACAAGGTCGATTGCCGATTGGGTGCAGATCTCCGCCATCTCCAAAAGACGGCCGCTGCCGAGATAGGTGGTGCGGTCGGGAAATTCACGCTTTTGGGTGAGCACCGCCACCGTGTCACCGCCGGCGGTGTGGGTGAGTTCACGCAGTTCCGCCAACGCGGTTTCCATATCGTATGCGCCGGTATCCACCGCGCACAAAAGCACCCGTTCGGGTGTGAGAATCTGTTCTTCCATTGCCTGCACCTCGTTTCCTATACACAGTATATAATATCCCCCTAAAAAATGTCTACACCTTTTTTAAAAAAATTCCTGTTTGTTGCCTTTACAATCTTGTCGATTTATGGTACACTATGGATACAACAAAAGAAATGAGGCGGTCGTTTTGTCGGAGATCATCACAAGTGAAAACATTTTCCACTCGGAAAGCCGGGTGGCTCCTTTGCGTCTGCTCCCCATGCGCGGCACCGAAGAGTTGACCGAAAAGATCAACCACTATCTGGTGAATTGGGCGGCAGGCAGTTTTTATGCGGAGGATACCTTCATTGTGGAGTCGGACTGCCCGCGTTTTTCGTCGGGTGACGGTAAAGGTATCATCAAAAGCAGTATCCGCGGCGATGATTTGTACATCATCATTGACGTGGGCAACTACGATTGCGATTACAAACTGTTTGGGCGCAAGAATGCGATGTCTCCGGACGACCATTTCCAGGATCTGAAGCGTATCATCCAGGCGGCCGGCGGTAAGGCGCACCGCATCAACGTGGTGATGCCTTTGCTGTACGGCGGTCGTCAGCATCGTCGTAGCTATCGCGAATCGCTCGACTGCGCGTGGGCGTTGCAGGAATTGCAGGCGATGGGCGTGAAAAACATCCTCACCTTTGATGCGCACGATCCGCGCGTGCAAAACGCGGTGCCGCTGATGGGTTTCGATAACGTTATGCCCACCTATCAAGTGCTCAAATGCTTGTTCAGAGCATTCCCCGACCTGATCGCCGATCGCGATCACCTCACCATCATCAGCCCCGATGAAGGTGCGATGAATCGCAATATGTACTATTCGTCCGTGTTGGGTGTGGATCTTGGCATGTTCTACAAGCGCCGTGACTATTCGCGCATTGTGAACGGTCGCAACCCCATTGTGGCGCACGAATACCTCGGCAACTCGGTGGAAGGCAAAGACGTGTTCATCGCGGACGACATCATCTCCTCGGGTGAGTCGATGCTGGACATCGCGTACGAGCTGAAAAAGCGCAACGCGAAGCGCATCTTCACCTATGCGACCTATGCGATCTTCACCAACGGTCTCGACACCTTCGACAAGGCGTATGCCGATGGCATCATCGACGGCGTGTTCGGCACGAACCTGACCTATCGCACCCCCGAACTGCTGCTCCGTCCGTGGTTCCACGACGTGGACGTGTCGAAATACATTGCCTACATCATCGCGGCGCTCAACCACGATATGTCCGCGAGCGTGATCATCGATCCGCACGAAAAGATTCGTCAACTGCTTGCCAATCGCAAATAAAAAACGCGTTCACACCCCGTTCGTTTGAACGGGGTGTGTTTGTGAAAAAACAAACAGAGAGGATGTATCGTCAAAGATACATCCTCTCTTGTGCTGTGTTTTTTAGTAGCGATTATCAAAAATACGGGTGGATTTCTTTTCGCTGCGCGGCAGTTCACCAATCGCGACCCCCTTGGGCACAATGGTGAGTCCCACGCGCGTTTTGAACACCGCGCCCACGGCGGCTTCCACCACCGCGCGTTCGGCATTCTCTTCCATTTCGAAGAACAGGGTCATGATGTCGCGCCCGTTCAAGTGGTCGATCATCACCTGATATTCACTGCTGACCCCTGCCACTTCTTTGAGCACGTCTTCCACCTGACCGGGGTAGATGTTGACACCCTTCACCTTGATCATATCGTCACTGCGCCCGATGATGCGATCGATCCGCGGAAAGGCAGAGCCGCACGAGCAGGGTTCGGGCACAATGCGCGAAAGGTCGTGTGTGCGGTAACGAATGAGCGGCGCACCCTCTTTTTTGAGGGTGGTGATGACGATCTCGCCAATCTCACCGTCGGGGAGCACCTTGCCTGTTGCAGGGTCGATGATCTCGATGTAAATGTAATCGTCCCAATAGTGCATCGGCTCTTCTTTTTGACAGTTGATGCCGATGCCCGGTCCGTAAATTTCGGTCAAGCCATAGATGTCAAACAGTTCCACACCCAGTTCCGCCGCGATGCGTGCGCGCATTTTATCGCCCCACCGTTCCGAACCGATCACGCCTTTTTTGAGGTGGATCTTGTTGCCGATGCCGCGTTTTGCGATCTCTTCCGCCAGCAACAAGGCATAGGACGAGGTGGCGCACAGCACGGTGCTTTTCAGATCCATCATCATTTTGAGTTGTTTGTCGGTGTTGCCGGGCCCCATCGGCACCGCCATGGCACCCAACCGTTCGCACCCGAGCTGGAAGCCAATACCGGCTGTCCACAAACCGTAACCGGGAGTGATGTGGATGCGATCTTGTTTGGTGATGCCGGCCATTTCATAGCAACGGGCAAACATCAACGCCCAATCGTCCACGTCTTTTTGGGTGTAGGGCACGATAATGGGGGTGCCCGTCGTGCCGGAAGAGGAATGGATACGCACGATCTCTTCATCCGGCACGGCTTGAATGCCCAGTGGATACACCGCGCGCAGTTCATCCTTTTCGGTGAACGGCAAGGATTCGAAATCGGTGGCAGTCTGAATGTCCTCCACCGCTATATCGGCATATTTCTTGTGATACAAACCGCCCTCAAACGATTTTACACGGGCAATTTGGGTTTTTATCAATGCGAGTTGTTGCGCATTCAACGGCACAAACGATCCCTCCAAAAGAAAACTACCACACTATTATAGCGTGTTTTTCAAAAAAAGCAAGACATACCGCACAAATTCACAAACCTGTCATTGAAAAATGCGGCGGAATATGCTATACTATTCCGCGATTACGAAAGTAAGGAGAATAAATGTATGAAACGTGTGCTTCTTTGCCTGTTGGCGCTCGTCTTGATGCTCACGGCGTTCACGGGTTGCGGCAAAAAGGAGGAAGAATCCGCCGATTGGCCGGGTGCATTGCTGAGCGGCAAGCATTATGCCGAGATCGTGGTGGCGAATTACGGCACCATCGTGGTGGAATTGGATGCGGACACCGCCCCCATTACGGTGACCAACTTTGTGCGCCTGGTGGAGCAGAAGTTTTATGACGGGCTGACCTTCCACCGCGTGATCAGCGGCTTTATGATGCAGGGCGGCGATCCCGACGGCAACGGCATGGGCGGTTCGGCAAACAACATCAAAGGTGAATTCACTTCGAACGGTGTGCAAAACACCATCTCCCACAAACGCGGCGTGATCTCGATGGCGCGCGCAAACGATCCGAACAGTGCGTCCTCGCAGTTCTTCATCATGCACAAGGACAGTGCGCATCTGGACGGCAACTATGCCGCGTTCGGTCACGTGGTGTCGGGCATTGAAGTGGTGGACAGCGTGTGTGCCGCCACCCCCGTGGTGGATAGCAACGGCACGGTGCTTTCGAACAACCAGCCGAAGATCACCACCATCCGTATGCTGACGGAGTACACCCCCACCACCGGCACGACTTCTGACGGACTGAAAGATCCCGAAACCGAAGGCTGTCTCACGGGCACGCATTATGTGGAGATCGACGTGAAGGATTACGGCACCATTCGCTTGGAACTGTATGCCGACATTGCGCCGCGCACTGTGACCAACTTTATGCAGTTGGTGGAGGACGGGTTTTATGACGGTATCACCTTTCACCGCATCATCAGTGGTTTTATGATCCAAGGTGGTGACCCCGACGGTGACGGTGTTGGCGGTTCGGACAAAACCATCGTGGGCGAGTTTGCCGCCAATGGGTATCGCAACGCCCTTTCGCACACGCGCGGTGTGATCTCGATGGCGCGCACAAACGATCCCAACAGCGCATCCTCGCAATTCTTTATCGTGCACAAGGACAGTCCGCATCTGGACGGCAACTATGCCGCGTTCGGTCAGGTGACCGACGGCATGGATGTGGTGGATGCCATTTGCGAAAACGTACCCCAGGGGAATAACGGCGCGGTAGCCGCGGCGGATCGCCCCGTGATGACCACCGTGCGTGTGGTGGAACAATAAGAAGGTGTTGTATCATGGCAAAAAAACAGTTTAAAGCGAAATCCAAACGACTGCTGGAAATGATGATTCACTCCATCTATACCCACAAGGAGATTTTCCTGCGCGAACTCATTTCCAACGCGAGTGATGCGATGGATAAACTCTATTACCGTTCGCTGTCCGAAAACGTGACGGGTGTGTTGCGCGAGGATCTGGTGATTCGCCTCACCCCCGATAAGGAGTCGCGGACATTGACCTTGTCGGATAACGGCATCGGTATGACGAAAGAGGAGTTGGAACAGAATCTCGGCACGATCGCGAAAAGCGGCTCTTTGAAATTTAAGCAGGAAAACGAAGCGACTGAGGATGTGGATATCATCGGTCAGTTTGGCGTGGGCTTTTATTCCGCCTTTATGGTGAGCGACCGCGTGGCAGTCACCTCGCGTGCATTCGGCAGTGACGAAGCGTGGTGCTGGGAATCCGACGGGGCGGACGGGTACACCGTCACCGCCGCCGAAAAAGCCACCCACGGCACGGTGATCGAACTGCATTTGAAGCCCAATGCCGAAGAAGAGCAGTACGACGAATTTTTGGACGAATGGCGTTTGCGCGAACTGGTGAAGCGTTATTCCGATTATATCCGCTATCCCATCAAGATGGAAACCACCCGCCGCGTGCCCAAAGAGGGTACCGAAGGGGAGGAGACCACCTTTGAAACGGTGGTGGAGGACGAAACGCTCAACAGCAGGGTGCCGTTGTGGAAGAAGAACCGCAGTGAACTTGCGGCAGAAGATTACAACCATTTCTATAAAGAGAAGTTTTATGATTTTGAAGATCCGCTTCGCTACATCCATTCCTCGGCGGAGGGTGCGGCCACCTACAATGCGCTGTTGTACATCCCGGCGCGTGCACCGCACAACTACTACACCCGTGATTTCGAAAAAGGGTTGCAGTTGTACGCATCGGGTGTGCTGATCATGGATAAGTGCGCCGACCTGTTGCCCGATTATTTCGGGTTTGTGCGTGGCTTGGTGGATTCGCAGGATCTGTCGCTCAACATCTCGCGTGAAATGTTGCAGCACGACCGTCAACTCAAGATCATTGCTTCGCGCATTGAAAAGAAGATTCAGACCGAATTGACGTCGATGTTGCTGAACGATCGCGAGAAGTACAACACCTTCTTCGAGCAATTCGGCTTGCAACTGAAATACGGCATCTATGCGGATTACGGTCAGCATAAAGAGACGTTGCAGGATCTGTTGCTGTTCCGCTGGTCGGGCGAGAGTGCCACCGTGTCGCTTGCGGAATACGTCGAGGGCATGGCGGAGGATCAGAAATACATCTATTACGCGTGCGGCGAACGCGTGGAACAGGTGGCGTTGTTGCCGCAGGCGGAAGCGGTGCGCGAGCGTGGGTATTCGGTGTTGTATCTCACCGATGATGTGGATGAATTCGCGCTCAAAATGTTGCACAGTTACAAGGATAAGGAGTTCCGTTCGGTGTCGGGTGACGACCTCGGGTTTGAGACGCAGGACACCGCCCGTGAAAATTCCGAAGCGGAAGAGGCTCTGCTTGATCGCCTCACAAAAATGCTGGACGGCAAGTGCAAGGCGGTGCGTATTTCCAAACGGCTCAAAACCCATCCCGTGTGTCTGGTGAGCGAGGGCGCCTTGTCGCTTGAGATGGAAAAGGTGCTGTCGCGCACCCCCAATGCCGCCCCCGTGAAAGCGGAGCGCGTGCTGGAAGTGAATCCCGACCACGCGGTGTTTCAAACCATGCTCGGCATGGAAGATGAGGAACGCCTTGCGGATTATGCCGCTCTCTTGTACGATCAGGCATTGCTGATCGAAGGAATGCCGCTTCCCAACCCGGTCGCCTTCTCCGACCGCCTTTCGCGCTTGATGGCGAAATAAAAATGAGATAAAGACAGAGAGGAAGTATCGAGAACGACACTTCCTCTCTGTTTGTTTTGCGGAAATAGATGTATGCGGTTGTAGCGACGGGCGTCCTCGCCCCTTCGCTTGGCGGACAAGGCGGAATCTTGACGAGGACTGCACTGTCCCCCCTTGACAAATCCTCGTTTTGTGTGTATAATAACAAGTGTTATATAACAATTGTTATTTACGGAGGTGATGGGATGCCGCCCAAGGCGAAGGTGACAAAGGAGGCGGTGCTTGCCGCCGCGGTGGCGTTGGTGCGCCGCGAGGGGGCAGGGGCGCTGAACGCCCGTGCGCTGGCAGGAGAGCTGGGGTGTTCCACCCAACCGCTGTTCACGCACTACCCCACGATGGAACACATAAAAACTGCGGTGATCGAAGATGCCGCGGCGTGCTGGATGCGCCATATTGAAGAGGAGAAAGCCAAAGATGTGTGGCCCGCCTACAAAGCGATGGGCATGGCCTATTGGCGGTTTGCCGTGACCGAACGGGAGTTGTTCAAACTCTTGTTTATGCGTGACCGCACGGGGGAAACGTTTGCAACGGACGAAAGTTTTGTCATGGCGATCACCGCCATTCAGCAGGCAAACGGCTTGACCCATGAAGCCGCCGAGCGGTTTCACATGGCAATGTGGTCGGCGGTGCACGGGCTTGCCACCATGAGTGCCACGGGGTATCTGTCCCTGACTGAGGAACAGGTATCGACGTTGATCAGCGAGATATATCAAGGGTTGAAGGAGGCAGCGAAATGCAACACGTGATTGAAATTTCTCACCTAAGCCGTGCGTTCGGCGAGGTGAAAGCGGTGCAAGACGTGAGTTTTTGCGTGAAAGAGGGGGAGTTGTTTGCGTTTTTGGGCGAAAACGGTGCAGGCAAATCCACCACCATTTCCATTTTGTGCGGACAACTGCGCCGTGACGGCGGCGAGGTGCTGGTGAACGGCTGTGATCCCGATCGCGATCCGCAGGGGATCAAACGGGATCTGGGTGTGGTGTTCCAAAACTCGGTGCTGGATCAACCGCTGTCGGTGTGGGATAACCTTGTGAGCCGTGCCGCGTTGCACGGGATGTCCCAAAAGCAGGCGACCGAGCGCGTGAACGAACTGGCGTGTTTGCTGGACTTTGAAGAGTTTCTCAAACGTCCTGTGGGCAAACTGTCGGGCGGTCAGCGGCGGCGAGTGGACATTGCGCGTGCCTTGATCCACCGCCCCAAAATTTTGATCTTGGATGAACCCACCACGGGATTGGATCCGCAAACACGCCGCCTGTTGTGGCAGGTGATCGGCGATCTGCGCCGCCGCGACCGGCTCACGGTGTTCCTCACCACCCATTATATGGAAGAGGCGGCGGATGCGGATTACATGGTGATTTTGGATCACGGGCGTGTGGCGGCGGAAGGCACGCCGTTGCAGATGAAAAACACCTACACGGGGGATTTCATCACGCTGTACGGCGTGAGCGAGGAGTCGGTGAAAACGCTCGGTCGCCCGTATGAGCCGTTGCGCGATGCGTTTCGTGTGGCGGTGAAGAACACCGCCGAAGCCACCCGACTGATCGTGGAAAACGAAGCGCTGTTTCAGGATTACGAGATCACCAAAGGCAAAATGGACGACGTGTTTTTGGCGGTCACGGGCAAAGCGCTGGAAGGGAGTGACGGGGAATGAACCAACTTAGTGCGTTGATCAAACGCAATACGAAACTGTTTTTCAAAGATAAGGGTGCGTTTTTCACCGCCCTCATCACGCCGGGCATTTTGCTGGTGCTGTATGCCACCTTCTTGGCGAAGGTATACCGCGATTCCTTCGCATCGGGTATGCCGCAAGGGATGGCGTTGGAGGAGAAACTGCTGGACGGCATTGTGGGCGGACAACTGGTGTCGTCGCTTTTGGCGGTGTGTTGTGTCACGGTGGCGTTTTGCGCCAATATGCTGATGGTGTCCGATAAAGTGACGGGTGCGCGCCGCGACCTCACCATGACCCCCGTGAGCGGTGCCGCCATGGCGATGGGGTATTCCGTCGCCACCTTTATAGTCACTCTCCTCATCGGGTTGGTGGCCATGGCGGCAGGTCTTGGTTACATCGCGTTCACGGGCTGGTATCTCTCGGCGTGGGACGTGGTGTGTCTGCTGGGCGACGTGGTGTTGCTCACCCTGTTCGGCACGTTGCTCTCCTCGGTGATCCACTCGTTTTTGTCCACACAAGGGCAGATCTCGGCGGTGGGCACGGTGGTCAGCGCCGGTTACGGCTTCATCTGCGGCGCGTATATGCCGATGTCCCAGTTCGGGGAAGGGTTGCGCCACGTGCTCTCCTTCTTGCCGGGCACCTACGCCACGGTGCTGTTCCGTCACCACGCGATGCGCGGTGCGTTTGACGAAATGGAAGCACAGCACATCCCCACCGCGGTGGTGGATGCCCTGCGCGACACGGTGGATGCCAACCTCTATTTCTTCGACGAACGCGTGCCGCACGGCGTGATGTATGCGGTGCTGGGCGGCAGTGTCGTGATCCTGGCTCTCGTATACATCTTCATTCAAGCGCGTATGCTCCGCAAAAAAGCATAACAGAAAACCCACGCCAAGCGTTACGCTTACCCTTGGCGGCGGGCTTTTTTTATTTGTTTTCGTCTGCCTTCACCCCCGCCCCGGTCACAAAAGAGCCCGCCCCT
>JAZNTC010000131.1:0-4040 GCA_045591605.1 Acutalibacteraceae bacterium
GATCGTGTGTGGAATGATGCTAAAAAGCGTGAAACAAGCCTTCGCCAAAAAATAGAAATGTTGCAAGCGGTTGATACATATTATGAAGGAAAATACGATGTGCTTAGGAAAAAAGTACTTGAGACGGAAATGCACATCCACTTGCTGAACAAGAATAAAAAAGCATTAAAAGCGGCTTGCTACCAACCGCTGCTAAAGAAATATAGAAGGGGAAGGTTTAATACGTTAGTGGTGAAGACGTTTCCTTTTTTGAGAAAATGGAAGAAAAAGAGAGATTTGTTTTGTGACAAGAAAGAGGGATAAAACGTAATTGCTTAGACATATGTTATCCAACAAAACGGTTTCGGTCGAGTGACCGAAACCGTTTTTTGTTGCCATAAGCGGATAAGCCTTCCGCATACATTGTGGTGAGGTGGTTTGTATGTGGATGACAATTTTGGCGTCGCTGTCGCACTTGATGTTCTGGGCCTTGCACATCGTGAATCCCGGCACTTTTCCGCGACCGCTCACTGCCGCACAGGAGCGCGAAGCGTTGATCGCGTTCAAGGAACACGGCGACCGAGCGGCGCGTGGGCGATTGATCGAGCACAATTTGCGGCTGGTGGCGCACATCATCAAAAAGTATTACAGCAACAGCGACGAAACGGACGATCTGGTGTCCATCGGGACGATCGGGTTGATCAAGGCGGTGGATACCTTTGACCACACGAAAAACGTGCGGCTCACGACCTATGCTTCGCGGTGTGTGGAAAATGAAATCTTGATGTATTTCCGTGCGAAGCGGCGGCGCGCACAGGACGTCTCCTTTTCCGACCCGATTGATACCGACCGTGACGGAAACGAGTTGACGTTGTTGGACGTGGTGGCAGGGGAGGATACGCTGTGCGAAGATCTGGAAACCAAGGTGAACGGCGAAAAGATCCACCGCTATCTTCACGAAGAGTTGGATGCGCGCGAACGAGAGATTTTGGTGTTGCGATACGGGTTGGTTGCCGACCCGTTGCCACAACGGGAGGTGGCAAAGAAACTGAACATTTCGCGCTCGTATGTGTCGCGCATTGAAAAACGCGCACTCGAAAAATTGCGTGCACGCTTTGAACGCGGCGATAAACGGTAAAGAAAAAATCCCACCGCAACCTTGCGGTGGGATTTTTTAACGGTATACGTGCAGTTTTTCGAGGATCCGCACAAGTTTTGAGCCGAGCGGCAGGGCGAGCATTTCCTCTCGTGTGAACATACGGGTGAACACGAGAAGCGCCGCATAGAGGAGCACCCCCACGATGATGGCGGCGACGGTGGCGATCGCGTTGCCGACCGCGCCCACCGTGAGGTGATAGATTCCCCATACGCCGATACCCATCAACCCACTGCACAAGAGCGGTTTGAGCAGGTGATGCCACAGTTTGAGTGTGAGCGGCAGGCGGAGCCGCAAGGCGGCAAACACCAAGAAGAACACCACTGCATCGCACACGATGGAACTGATGACCGCGCCGTACACGTGAATGGCAGGGTTACGGATGAGCAACCAGTTGAGCACCAGTTTGATCACCGCACCCACCGCAAGAGCGGCGGCAGGCAAGCGCACTTCGCCCAATCCGTACAGACCGCCGTTGATGATGCAGGTGAGTGCCAAGAAAATAAGCGGAATGGTGGACAGCGCCAACAGACCGGCACCGTCCGATACGGTGGGATACAGCATTTGCAACACGGGGGCGGCGAGCACCGCCAGCCCCACCGCACACGGCAACACGATCACCAGCGAAGCAAACAGGGAGAAGGTGAGTTTGTCGCCGGCGAGTTTACGATCGTGTTTTGCCACCGCCGCCGACACCGCCGGCACCAAGGCGGTGGAGAACGCTGTGTTGAGTGCGAGCGGCAGGTTGATGATGGTGCTGACTTTGCTGAGCAGACCGGCCGCCGAAGCCGCCATGGATTCCAGTTGTGCGGTACTGCTCACGGTGGCGGCATACGCCGCTTGAATGCAGTTGGTGATGGTGAAGGAATCGATGAAGTCGTTGAGTGCTGAAATGAGCGAGCCAACCGCCATGGGGATGGACAACGCCAGAATGATGCGCAACAACTCACGGGTGGAGTGTTGTTCGGCGGGGACGGTCTGTTCCGCACAGCCACGACGGATCTCGCGCCGCCGCCGCCAATAGAACAACCCCAAATAGGCACACGCCACAGCGACCGAGGCGCTGGTGGACACGTTGCCTGCCGCCGCCATCACCGCCGAGCCTTGCCCGATGCAGAGATACACAAACACAATGGACAAAACGCAGTTGAAGAACTGCTCCACCACCTGCGACGTGCTGGTGGCTTTAAGTGATCCGCGCCCCGAAAAGTAGCCGCGCAACACCGCCGCCAGCGAGGCGAAAAACACGGCAGGAGCGAGTGCTTTCATGGTGTAGGAAACGTCGGGCACGTCCAAAATCACCGCGGCGATGAAATCCGCGCCGAAATACAACAGGCAGGCGGACAGAAAACTGATGGTGAGGAACAGCCCCATGCACACTTTGAGTATCCGCTGTGAGCCGCGGTGATCCCCTGCCGCCAGCCGTTCGGAGATGAGCTTGGCAATGACGTTGGGCACACCGATACTCGACAAGGTGAGCAACACCGAATAGATGGTGTAGCCGATGGAGTAATAGCCGTTTCCTTCGTTTCCGAAGCCTTCAATATTGATGATGACGATGCGGTACACCAGTCCCATCACCTTGGTGAGGAACTGTGCCGCCATCAGCATCATAACGTTTTTGGCGAGCGAGGTGTTTTGCTCTCGCTCCAAACGGGTTGTTTTAGACATAGCGTCATCCTTTACTTTAGGGTTTAATTGCTCACCCTAAGATGCGAGCCGTAATCGGATTTTCCAACAAAAAGCCTTCGCGTGACAGGCGAATACCCACATTGTCACAAGTCACCAATTGCGGCGGCAACGCGGCGGCCGCACGGCGCCATGCATCAGGGATGGGTGTGCCGAAACGAGCACGAAACAGATCGTCACGCACCCCTTCGGTCAGCCGCAGGCGCAACATCGCGTATTCGGTGGGGGTGGCATCCCCCACGGCGGTGCGATTTTCTTCGGGTAATGGGTCGTCGCCGCGCAAAAACGCGGCTAAATCCCGTGGATATTCCCACCGCGCCCCTTCAAAGAAGGAGTGTGCGGCAGGACCCAGACCTATGTAATCCTCGCTGTTCCAGTATTTGAGATTGTGGCGGCTTTCATAACCGGGCAGGGCAAAGTTCGAAATTTCATATTGCCGCAAGCCCACGGATGCCAACACCTCACACGCGAGCAGATAACGGTCGGCGGCGGTGTCCTCATCCGGCAAGGCGAGGGTGTCGCGTATCGCCGCAAAGGGGGTGCGCGGCTCGATTTTGAGCAGATATGCCGATAGATGCTTGGCGCCGAGCATGTGGGCAAGTGCCGCCGCATCGCGCACGGTTTGATCGGTCTGCTTCGGGGTGGCGAGCATCAAGTCGAGCGAGAGATTGGTGATCCCTGCCGCGTGGGCATCCTCCACCGTACGGTGGAGATCCGCCATGCGGTGACGGCGACCGAGTGCCGAAAGTTCCGTGTCGTTTGCCGCCTGCATCCCGAGCGAAAGGCGGTTGCCGCCTGCCGCCGCAAAAGCGCGCAAGGTGTCGCCGAGATTATCGGCAGGGTTGGCTTCCAGTGTGATCTCGGCATGGCTTAACGTGAAGCGTTTGGCGGCGTGCTCCATCAACGCGGTGAGCCGTTTGCCGCCGAGCAGGGAGGGGGTGCCGCCCCCGAAATAGAGGGTGTCGGCCTGTGTGCTCACCCGTGCGGCGGCACGATCCATCGCCCGACACAGGGCGGCGGTGTAATTATCCAACAGCGCGTCGTCAAACTGCGCGGTGGAATAAAAATCGCAATAGGGGCATTTGGACACGCAAAACGGCGTGTGAAGATAGATACCGAGCATACGCGTGTTCCTTTGCTGTATTTGTTGTAGGAAGGGAGCATTGGGCATGAAACCAAAACTCCGGGAAGTTGAGCACTATGTGCTCAACTTCAG
>JAZNTC010000132.1:0-2426 GCA_045591605.1 Acutalibacteraceae bacterium
TGACAACTCCTTGGCCCACAGAACGACATGGCTACGATCCGACTTTGAGATCGAATCCCGTGCGGACGTCACCAACCCCTATGCGAAGAACGCGCAGGTGGTCGTTGTGGCGAAGAACCTGAAGGATTCCTACACCTCCGACACCCTCAAGACCCTCTCCATCGCGGTGGAGAACGGCGGCGCGGCGGCGGACATTCTGGATGAGATGAGCATCACCTACAATCCCGTGACCACGCAGATCGATGCGCTGAACGAAGTGCTGGCCGGTGCTTCTCAGGCTTGCCTGATCGACCTCACCATGGCGAACAACATGCTCACCGGTGAGGGCAGCTATGCAAACCTCACGGTGGCAGAAAAGTTGGCAGAGGAAGAGTACGGCATCGCATTCAAGAAGGGCAGCGACCTGACCGCGAAGATGAACGACGTGATCGCGAAGTTCAAGGCGGACGGCACCCTTAAAGCGCTCGGCGAGAAGTACGACGTGGCGATTGCTGAGTAATTCCATTGGATGTATAAAAGACAGGCTGAGGCGGTTTTCTGCCTCAGCCTATCTTCACGAAAGGACATATTCCTATGTTTTGGACAGTAACGTTGGAATTGCTGGAAGGCTTTTCCAAAACGCTGGAGCTGTTTGCGCTCACGTTGGTGTTTGCATTGCCGCTCGGCCTCATCATCAGTTTCGGCTCGCGCAGCAAGTTTTTGCCGTTGCGTTGGCTGTGCCGTTTTGTGGTGTGGGTCATCCGCGGCACACCGCTGATGTTGCAGTTGATCGTGGTGTTCTACGTGCCGGGTATGGTGGGCACTTGGGCACGCAATCAGGAAACCGTGAACTGGTTTGTTGCGTGGCTGGCGGAATGGAAAGTGATGGATCGCTTTTTGGCGGCGGTCGTCGCGTTCATCATCAACTACGCCTGCTATTTCAGCGAGATTTTCCGCGGCGGTATCGAAAGCGTGTCGGTCGGTCAGTCCGAGGCAGGGCAAGTGCTGGGCATGACCAAGTGGGACATCTTTTTCCGCGTCACGCTGTTGCAGGTGGTGAAGAACATCCTGCCGCCGATGGGCAACGAGATCATCACCTTGGTGAAGGATACGTCGCTCGCGCGCACCATCAGCGTGCTGGAGATCATCTGGTTTGCGGATAACCTCACCAAGCAGAGAGCCATTTTGTGGCCGCCGTTCTACGCAGGCGTGTTCTTCCTCGTGTTCAACGGCCTGTTGACGATCATCTTCCGTCAATGCGAAAAGCGGCTCAGCCGCTGGCGGTAAGGAGGAGGAGAAGATATGGCGTTTTTGGAAGTACAGGGACTCTCCAAGTCCTTTGATAACACCGTCGTGTTGAAGGATATCTCCTTCTCCATCGAAAAAGGGGACGTGCTTGCCATCATCGGCTCGTCCGGCAGCGGTAAGACCACCTTGCTTCGGTGCTTGAACTCGCTCATCACCCCCGACAAAGGCACCATCGCCGTGAACGGTGAGGTGTTGATCAATGCGGCCGCCCCGGCACCGTCGGAAGCGGAGATGCGCCGCCGTCGGTTGCATTTCGGGTTGGTGTTTCAGCAGTTTAATCTGTTTCCGCAATACACCGTGATGCAAAACCTCACGCTCGCGCCTTCGCTGGCGCTCAAAGAGGAGTTGCGCGCCTTACCGCGTGCTGAACGGCGCGCCGCCAAAGAAGCGCGGATGCAGGCAATCACCGACCGCGCCGAAGCGTTGTTGCAACGGGTCGGTTTGGAAAACCGCAAGGATGCGTATCCGTGCGAGTTGTCGGGCGGTCAGCAACAGCGCGTGGCGATCGCCCGTGCGCTGGGCATGAATCCCGACATCCTCTGTTTTGATGAACCCACCTCTGCACTCGATCCCGAACTCACGGGCGAAGTGTTGCGTGTGATCCGCGGCCTGAAAGGCGCGGACAGCACCATGGTGGTGGTCACCCACGAAATGGAGTTTGCGCGCAGTGTGGCAGACGTGGTCATCTTCATGGCAGACGGTGTGATTGCCGAAATGGGCACACCCGACGAGATCTTCGGCAACCCGAAAACTCCGCAACTCAAACATTTCTTGAGCAAAGCGGACGAAAAGTAAACAGAGAAACAAAAGAAGGCACATTGTGTAAACCCACATTGTGCCTTGTCGTTTGTAGGAGTAGAGAACGTGTTGTAGGGATGGGCGTCCTCGCCCGTCCGCAGGACGTTCGCCTGCGGCGAAGTCCGTGTAACGTTTTTCTTGTCGCCTTAAACAGGCGACATTTTGCTTCGCAAAACCGAAAAAGTTACGGTGGGAGATGTCACATTGTAGGGACGGGCGTCCTCGCCCGTCCGCAGGACATTCGCCTTACGGCGAAATCCGTGTAACGTTTTTCTTGGCAGGTTGAACACCTGCCATTTCACCCACGGTGAAACCGAAAAAGTTACGGTGGGAGATGTCAC
>JAZNTC010000133.1:0-11858 GCA_045591605.1 Acutalibacteraceae bacterium
AATCTTCTCCTTGCCGATCAGCGTGGTGTGCAGGGATTGGTACATATTCGGCTTGGGGGTGGAGATATAATCCTTAAAACGGTTGGGCAGGGGGTTGTACATATCGTGGATGATACCAAGCACGTTGTAACAATCGTTCACCGTGTCCACGATCACGCGGACAGCATACACGTCATAGATCTCATCCAGCGTTTTCCCCTGCACATACATCTTGCGATAGATACCGGCGATGCTCTTGATGCGCCCTGCAAGATAGGGATGCATTCCGTATTCGCCCAAACGGTCGGTGAGTTTCTTCTGTAATTCCGCCAAAAACTCATCGCGTTCGTGTTTGCGCAATTCCAACGCTTCTTCAATATCGTGATATCCGATGGGATCGAGTTCACGAAGCGACAGATCTTCCAGTTCCTCTTTCATGGCACGGATACCAAGACGGTGTGCAAGCGGCGCATAGATGTCCATGGTCTCCTTTGCCTTATCGCGGCGTTTTTGCTCGCCCCAGCCTTCACGCGTGCGCATGTTGTGCAGACGGTCGGCCAGTTTGATGATAACCACACGGATATCTTCCGACATGGCAAGCAACATTTTGCGGATGTTTTCCGCCTGCTGTTCCTCACGCGAATAGAAAGAGATCTTGGTGATCTTGGTAACACCGTCCACCAGTGCCGCCACGTTGTCGCCAAACTGACGGCGCAGATCCGCCAGTTCCACCGACGTATCTTCCACCACGTCGTGCAGAATCGCCGCCACCACCGCTTCGGAATCCATGCCGAGTTCCACCAAAATGGTGGCAACCGACAACGGATGGCAAATGTAGGGTTCACCCGATGCACGGTTTTGCCCTTCGTGTGCCGCCGTCGCCACGGTTATGGCGCGTTCGATCGTCTCTAAATCGTAGTTCTTTTCACTTTTAATGATGGTTTCTTTCAGTGTACGAACGACACTCTCTGTGGTAATCATACGGTTACCGATCCCTTCATAAACTATGTAAAAACTGCATAATGGGCGTGGCATTCAAATCCGCTTTGCCTTCGGCAGGAAGCACAATAATGGTGAGGCGATCACCTGTGTCGGTCACCTTCACGAGTGCCGCTTCCTCCAAACTCTTGAGCGCCACCATCAACTGCGACAGCCGCATATCGGCACCCACGGCATGCCACAACTGTTCCATGTTGCCCACCCAAGTGCCTGCCGCATGAAGCAGGCGGTAAAGTGCCGTGGTGTGCGCCCGTTCGGGAACACACGCGGCGGCATCTTCCACCGTTTCGCGACGAAGCAACGCTTCGATACGCGCCGATTCCGTGAGGAACACGTCTTGATCGGTTTCGGCAAAATGAATGTCTTTAATGACAATCGACGGGGTCACCACACCACGGAATTCGTTGCGCTCCAACGTGACCGCCAAATGCAGTTTCGTGCCGCACGACACGGGAAATTCCGTCGTGGTGGTTTGGAATTTCATGGCGCTCATCATCACGCCCTCGCGCGAAAATGCCAAGCGCAAATGCCGCCCGTTTCCCACGGGGGTGATGTTTTCCAGCCGCATATCCGACAGTTGAAACACCGGCGACGGGTTGCCGCTTCCAAACGGTTCCAATGCCGCGATCAACTGCAATTTTTCCACATCCACCTGACCGGGGCGCAACTTGAAATCCAGCCGCAAAACGGGCGTGGGCATCACGGGATAGTGCGCGGCGGCATAGGCATTGATGCGACGGCGGAATTCCGCGACGTGTTCGGTTTGCACCGTCACGCCTGCCGCAAGTTCGTGTCCACCGTAATTTTCCAATATATCGCTGCACGCGGCGAGCGCATCAAACAGCGAAAATCCTTCGATACTGCGCCCCGACCCGTGGGTTACGTCCCCTTCGGCGTTCAACACCAAGCAGGGTTTGCCATACCGTTCCAATAAGCGTGCGGCAATGATGCCGACCACACCCGGATACCAGTTTTCACCTTCCACCACCAGCACGCGATCGTGAAGCAGAGATGGTTCACGATCCAAACGGGCGGTGACCTCTTCCAAGATCTCTGCTTCCACCGTTTGGCGTTTGGTGTTTAACGCGTGTATTTCGCCTGCCAACGCGGCGGCTTCGGTTTCATCCTCGGAAAGCAGGAGTTGTGCCGCTTTTTGCGGCTCGCCCATACGTCCGGCGGCATTGATGCGCGGTGCGAGCGAAAACAGCGCGACCGACGACGTGATGGTCTTATCCGCCACGCCTGCCACTTCTGCCAACGCACGCAATCCCACACGCTCACCACGCGCCATCACACGCAAGCCCTCACGCACCAGCAAACGGTTTTCCCCCGTGAGCGACATCACATCCGCCAGCGTGCCCAATGCCACCAGATCGGCAAAGGAGGAGAGCATTGCTTCCTCGTCCCCTTCCAGGGCACACACCAGTTTGAACGCCACGCCGACACCGGCGTATTCTTTGAACAGACTGCCGCAATCCGAGCGGTGTGGATCCACCACCGCCACCGCATCGGGCAAAACATCTTGCGGTTGATGGTGATCGGTCACCACCACGTCGATTCCCAATTCCTTTGCGTGTGCCACCGCTTCCACTGATGTGACACCGTTATCCACCGTAACGATCAACCGCGCTCCTGCGGCGGCCAACATATCCACCGTGATGGCGCGCAAACCGTAGCCTTCGTCCTCCCCTTCCCGTTTCGGAATGCGGTAGAACACGTCGGCATTCTTCTCGCACAAATAGGTATACAACAGCGCCGTCGCGGTCACGCCGTCGGCATCGTAATCGCCAAACACGGCGATGCGTTCCCCGTTGTCGATCGCGCGCTGGATTCGCTCCACCGCCGCATCCATATCCTGAAATCCAAAGGGATCGTCCTGCAATTCACCGCCGAGTAAAAATGCTTCGGCATCTTCGGGTGTTTCCACACCGCGTTGAGACAACATCAATGCCAAAAAAGGGTGCAATCCGCAGGCTTCCGCCAATGCGGCGGCGCTGTCTTTGTCCAGCGGCGCGGTTTCCCACCGTTTGAAAGCCATCGGTCTCCCTCCCAAAAATGTATAATAATAACTTATTACAGACCATCGAAAAAGTCGGCCTTTGCCGTACTTTTTCTCTGTCTGTCGCCTGCGGGCGGGTTTATCCGTGGGCATACGCCCACTCGACGCGCAGGGAAACCCTGACGGTTTCCCCACACACACCCTTTCCCTCCGTCTTTCAACATACCGGCGCATGATAATAATAACTTATTATACTACTTTTCCTTTGAATATACAACCACCCAGCGACAAAAAATCCGCAAAACCCGCAAAATTTAATGCAAAAAATTTGCATTTAGGTGTTCCCTTTTTCCGTGTTTTGCTTTATACTAATATGTAGTTAGGAGAAAGGACGATGGGGAGTATGTCACAGGATCTGTTGCAAACCGTACGCCGTGTGCATTTCACCGGCATCGGCGGTTCGGGTATGTGTCCGTTAGCAGAAATGCTGTTGGCGCTGGGATATGAGGTGAGCGGATCGGACGATTACGCTTCGGACAACTTGAAACGGATGCAATCGCTCGGCATCCCCGTTTCGTTGCCGCTTGCGGCAGGGAACGCGGATCATGCCGAATTGGTGGTATACACCGCCGCTATCCGCACCGACCATCCCGAGTTGGCATCCGCCGCCGAAAAGGGCATTCCGCTGATGGAACGCGCCACCTTTTTGGGGCTGATCACACGGCGGTATCCGCACACCGTGTCGGTGGCAGGCACACACGGCAAAACGGGCACCACCTCCATGGTGTCGCAGATTCTTTTGCAGGCGGATCTGGATCCCAGTATCTTCATCGGCGGTCGGTTACCGCTGATCAATGCCAACGGTCGTGCAGGCAAAAGCGATTGGATGGTGTGCGAAGCGTGTGAATTCTTGGATCATTACTTGAATATGAAAACCTCGGTTGCGGTCATTTTGAACGTGGATGCGGATCATCTGGACTATTTCGGAGATCTCGACGGGGTAATTGCCTCCTTCAAAAAATTTGCGGCAGGCGCGGAACAATGTGTCATTGCGAACGCAGACGACGTCCCCACCATGAAAGCAGTGGCAGACATCCCCGCCGAAAAACTCATCACCTACGGGCGCGATCTCTCCTGTGAGTGGAGCGCACAAAACATCGGCACTCACGGCGGTGCGTTCGGGGAATACGATTTGTATCACAACGGCGAATTCTTTGCCCATATCCGTCTGGGCGTGCCGGGCGCACACAATGTGCACAACTCCATGGCGGCGGCCGCGGCGGCGTTCCTTTGCGGTGCAACAGCTGAACAGATTGCGGAAGGGCTGGCCGCATTCCGCGGAGCAGGGCGGCGGTTTGAGTTTTTGGGCGATGCTTGCGGCATCACGGTGGCAGACGATTACGCCCACCATCCCACCGAAATCACGGCGACTTTGAAAGCCGCCAAATCCCTCCCCTACCGTCGCGTGTGGGCGGTGTTCCAGCCGTTCACCTTCTCGCGCACCAAGCGGTTACTGGCGGAATTTGCCGAAGCGCTTTCACTGGCGGATGAAGCGTTGGTGTGCGACATCTTGGGTTCGCGCGAACAGGATGTCGGCGAAGTGTCCTCCAAAGACATCACCGACCGTATGCAAAACGGGCGGTATTTGCCCACCTTTGACGACGTGATCGCTTATTTGAAAGAGCACGCCGCCGAGGGCGATTTGGTGCTCACGATGGGGGGCGGTAACGTGTATAAATGCGCCCAACAGTATTTGAAAGCCTTGCAAGATGCAGAATGAAAAACCAACCACCGTAAGGTGGGTGGTTTTTTTATTTCATGTCCGTGCCTTGGATGTAGTCGTGCAGGATCTCTTCGAAAACGGGGTTCAATTCTGTCGGCACGTCAAAAATCGTCACCATGCTATCGCTCCAGAACACCAAGGCATACTGCCCGTTATAGGTGCACACGTCACACAACGCTTTGCTGAACCAGCCGTCCTCGCTGACGCTGTACAGTTCAATACCGTAATCGTAGTGGATGCTGTCCACCACGCGCGGTTCCACCGAAGCGGCCACGTGGCGTACCGCGTTTTTCTGCACCTCACTCAACACATAGTTGACAGGGACGTAGGTTTCTTCCTCGTCACTATATTCATAATACGTGTATCGTATATCGATCAGGCTATACCCCGCCTCGATGCGTTGCAACAGCTCTTCGTGATCCTCTTCCAGGCAGAAATACGTGCCTTCCGCGCCGATGATGTGTTTATCCTCGCTGATCATCAGCATGGTGTCGTAGAAGAAGTCTTTGAGTAACACCGGCACGTCCGCTTCGGTGAGGGTCACCACTTCGGCATTCCGCCCCATCGGCGGCGTAAATTCAGGACAATACGGCAAAGCAAGATAGGTCTTGCCATCCAGCAACAGCGAGCCGTCCTCCTGTATGGTCGCGTGATGCGCACGGGCGCGATCCAGTTCTTTGCATCCGCTCACCGAAAGGCAAAGCACCAACACGAGCAACAAGCAAACAGCACGCTTGAACACTCGTTTCATTCTGTATCCCTCCTTATTTCAAATCGGAAAACGCTTACTAAGTCACCATCACATAGCTGTTTTCAGCGCGCAGGTAGTCTGCCATGATCTCT
Organism: Acutalibacteraceae bacterium; assembly: GCA_045591605.1. Lineage (GTDB taxonomy): Bacteria > Bacillota > Clostridia > Oscillospirales > Acutalibacteraceae > SIG588. The sequence continues at coordinate 5,604 of JAZNTC010000133.1, forward strand.
CGGAAAATACCGTTTAATTCTGTCGGCACGTCGTATATGACAAACATCGGCTCAACGGTATCGCCTGTGTACAACATATACTGTCCGCCGACTTTGCCCAATCCGCAAAAGAAACGACCGAACCATCCATCTTTGCTGGATTCTTCCAACTGAACATAGTGTTCCGCGTTGTTTTCCGCCGATTTGCGCGGTTCAACCGTTGCCAACACGCGAAGTACCGTGTTCTTCTGTTCTTCGGTCAAGGTATAGGACATGCGAAACCAATCCCCATCTTTATACACGGAATACGCATACCGCATATCGGTGGTTTGAAATCCCTCTTCAATACGTGAAGATATACTTTCATAATCCTCTTTCAAACAGTAGTAGGCACCGTTTTCTTCCAAAAACCGTCCGTCTTCACTTCGATTCATCACCGTTTCAAAGAAAAAATCTTTCACCAATACGGGAACGTTCGATTCGGTAACCACAACACGTTCGATGTGCATCCCCATCGGCGGCGTAAACTCTTCACAATGCGGCAACGCCAAATAGGTTTGACCGTCCAAGGATAACGAGCCGTCTTGATTCAGGATTGCGTGATAGGCACGGGCGCGATCGAGTTCTTTGCATCCGCTTACCGAAAGGCAAAGCACCAACACGAGCAACAAGCAAAGAACGCGTTTAACCGTTCGTTTCACAGCCCATCCCTCCTTATTCCAAATTCAGACGGCGGCAAAGGATGTGCCGTGTCACAAAGGCATATATCGTGCCGAGCAAGCCTTCCCACACGATCAATCCACAGAAGATCCAATGGAATGCTTCTTTGGTGTTGTACTGATACCAGTTTTCAAAGAAGGTGATCCATGTTTCCGGCACCACAAAGCCAATCACAATGACGATCGTGCCGAACACCTGGGTGATGAGATAGTAGACAAAATACGCCACCACCGCCATCAGCACGCGGTTTTTCGAGGACAGTTGCCCCACCGACATACATCCGTAATACAACAGCAACGTGGTCATCAGCAACACGATGAACAGCACCGCCAATTCCACGATATAGAATCCCATGTGAGCACCGAGTTCTTCGGCAAACACGCGCCACAAATAGCCGACGGCTTTTCCCACTTCACAGAGCACGTCACCCATGGTGATCACACACACCGAAAGGAGTATGGTAACGAGGGTTGCGACGTAAAACAACAGGGCGGTAAACAGTTTTGTAAGGACATGTTGCGTAGGTGTCACAGGCAATGTGAAGGATAAGTACCCTTCGGCGGTGAACAGATTTTTGTAAAACCGCACCACCGAAAACACAAAGACGAACCCGATCGCCACGACCACAGCCAGCACATAGGCAATAATCGACGATGTGTTGATGATGTTGTACACGGTCGTATCCGCTTCGAACAACTGTATCAGACGGCTAAACAACGCAATACCGAGCAATACGATCTGCATCGGGATCCACACCCGTAAGTACGCTTGTATCTCGTGTTTGTACAATTTCTTTACCATCGGAATACCTCCCGGAACAATTCGTCCACACTCTTTCCGTTTTCTTCCCGAATGCTGTCCACCGAACGGTGAAGCAACAGTTTGCCGTTTTGCAAAAACAGCACCTCATCCAACACCTGTTCCACGTCGGCGATCAGGTGGGTGGAGATGAGCACCGTGGCATCGGGGTTATAGTTATTGATGATGGTGGAGATCACGTAGTCGCGCGCCGCCGGATCCACACCGGCAATCGGTTCGTCCAGCACGTACAGTTTGGCATTGCGGCTCATCACCAAAATAAGACACACCTCCTCCTTGTTGCCCTTGGAAAGGGTTTTCAGACGGCTTTCGGGTTTGATGCCGAGGTGATCCAGCATCTCATACGCCAGATCAGGGCGGAAATCCACATAGAAATCCGAAAACAACGCCACCATCTGCCGAATGCTCATCCACGAGTTCAAGTAGCTGTTATCCGGCAGATAGGACACCATCGTTTTGGTTTCAACACCGGGGGTGTGTCCTGCCACACGCACCTCCCCTGCCGTGGGGGTCAACAACCCGTTCACGATCTTGATGAAGGTGGTCTTGCCGCTCCCGTTAGGGCCTAAAATGCCCACGATCTTGCCGCTTTCCAATGTGAAACTCACGTCATCGAGCGCCGCTACCGCGCCGTAACGCTTGGTGAGCCCCACACATTCCAACAATACACTCACAGCTCTTCCTCCTTTTGCGGCGTCCACGCCGCCACATACTGTTGTACCTCTTTCGCATCCATACCGAGCGTTGCCATTTCCGCAAAATACGCCGCGGTCTTTTCCTGCCACAGTTTTCGCAACGTTTCACGGGCCGGCGAAATATCCTCCGCCACATACCATCCCGATCCGCGCACGGAATAGAGGATCCCCTCCTGCTCCAGCGTTTCAAACGAGCGCTGCACCGTGTTGGGATTCACCCCTGCCGCGAGCGCCACCTCACGCACCGAAAGCAATCGCTCTCCTGCGCGAAATTCACCCACGGCAATACGCAAACACACCTGCTCACTGATCTGCGGACAAAGCGGTTTGGCTTTATCCAAGTTCCACTGCATGCGGTCACCTCCTTGAACTGTATTACCTCACTAATACAATAATACAATTTACTTTGCAATTTGTCAAGTGTTTATTGGGAAATTTTGCATTTGCTTTAAGAACATAAAAAAAGGGCAGCAGCTCAAGATTTGAACTGCTGCCTTTTGTCTTATTCCTTATAACCGATCCAATACTTTGAGTGCCAAGGAACGCGCGTGAATCAAGCGGCTTTCCGCGTCCAACGTGGTGCACGTCACGCCGACACAGATCACGTGCTGTTCGGCGGCGACCCACAACTCGCCCGTCTCACCGCACCAATACGCCCCTGCACCGAGGTTGTGTGACGGCACAATCGTCCCTTCGGCATAACGGGAGGGAATGGTGCTCAAATATTCCGTGGCACTGACAGCAGGTTCTTCCACCATCAGCCAGATCTGTGTGGTGTAATCTGCCGCTGTGAACAGCCACACGGTATCGTGCTCTTGCAACATACCGTCCCCAAATGCCACGGTGGGAATCACCGCCGACACGTCCTCGTGTGTCAACAAGGCCGTAAGGTCGATCACCTCGGGCTCTTCGGGTTCCCATAAAGATTCTTTATTTCTGTCCTCTGTCGGTTCTTCCGCTTGCCGTTGGCATCCCACAAAGCAGAAAAGCATACACACCGACAGTAACAACGCCAACCACCGTTTCATACACACACGTCCTTTCCCCTATATTCTATCACATTTCGACCGTGTTGAAAAGGGGAAATTTTCAGCAATCGTTACGGAGCAGATCGTCATATGTTTCGCGTTTCACCGCCACCGCCGTTTTGCCGTCACGCACCATCACAACGGGCGGTTTCGGGTAACGGTTGTAATTCGACGACATGGAATAGTTATACGCACCTGTGCACAGCACCGCCAACACGTCCCCCACCGCGCACGGTTGCAACGGTGTGTCCTCCTGCAACAAGTCGCCGCTTTCACAGCAACGCCCGGCAATGGTCACTCGCTCGCTTGCCTCTTCATTTGCACGGGCGGCGATCACGGCTGTGTAATCCGCTTGATACAGGGCATAGCGCGGATTATCACACATACCGCCGTCAATGCAAACGTATTTGCGCACCGAAGGAATGTCTTTCACGCTGCCCACGGTGTACAACGTCACACCAGCATGCGCCACCACGGCACGACCGGGTTCAATCACCATCTTCGGCAACGGGAAATTCAATTCCGCCGCGTATTCGTGCACCGCCGCGGCGGTCCACTTCATATATTCGGTGCAGGGTTTGGCGTGATCCTCTGCCGTGTAGGGCACACCGAATCCGCCACCGATGTCCAGTTCATCCAATGTTACACCCGTTTCGGTGCGCACGTCACGCAGGAAGGTGAGCATCACACGCGCCGCATCACGGAACGGCTGTTCATCGAACACTTGCGATGCCACGTGGCAATGAATCCCTTTCAGCAACAGCGCGGGTTCGACCAGCGTGTCTTTCACCGCCTGCATTGCCTCACCCGTTTCGAGGGTGAAGCCGAATTTTGAATCGATTTGTCCCGTCATAATGGAACTGTGGGTGTGCGCATCAATACCGGGAGTGATACGCAGATACACCGATGCCGTCTTACCAAGGCGGCTTGCCACATCGGCCACACGACGAAGATCGCACGCATCGTTCAGCACAATGCGCCCCACGTGATGGGTAATCGCCAGTTCAATCTCCTCTTCGGTTTTGCAACTGCCGTGCATCACGATGCGCTCGGCAGGAAACCCTGCTTTCAGCGCGGTGTACAGTTCACCCCCCGAGGACACGTCCACACCGCACCCCTCTTCGGCGGCAATGCGAAACATGCGCGAAAACCCACAGGCTTTGCTGGCAAACGCCACCATACCGCCGTTTTCGTAATTTTCCTCGATGGAACGCTTAAACTCGCGCAACATCGAACGGATCACGTCCTCATTCATCACGTACAGCGGCGTGCCGTACTGCTGTGCCAACGACAACGTATCCACACCGCCAACCGTCAGATGCCCTTCGCTATTGACATCCACACCCATAGGTAAAAACATTGTACTCACCTTATTCTTCCGTAACACTTTCCAAAATCTCACGCAGGGTATCCACGCCTTCTCCCGTCACAGCGGAAAACGGTATCGACATGACCCCTTCGTATTCTTCAAAGAATTGTGCCATCAATTCTTCGGCGGCGGCGCGCTCACGCTTGTTGAGTTTGTCCGCTTTGGTCATCACCACAACAAACGGAATACCTGCCTCGACAAAATAGTCGATCATCTGGCGATCCTCTTTGGAGGGCGCGTGACGCATATCCACCAGTTGCAACACCAACCGCAAGTCGCGGTCGGCATCAAAATACCCTTGAATCAGTTTGTTCCAACGCTTTCGCTCGGTATCCGACACCTTGGCGTAGCCGTAACCCGGCAGGTCCACCATGCGCATACCGTCCAAGCGATAGAAGTTGATGCTGGCGGTTTTACCCGGTGTGGCACTGGTGCGCGCCAAACCGCGCCGTTCCACCACACGGTTGATCAGCGAGGATTTCCCCACGTTGGAACGTCCCGAAAATGCCACTTCGGGCAGGTCATCCACGGGCAGTTGTTCCGCCAAGGCGGCGGTAATTTCAAAGTCCGCGCTTTTCCAATTCACGGTCAATCCCTCCTGAGTGCCATGTTCAGCACCGCATCCATGTGCGAAACCGGCACAAACCGAACGGTATCCTTCACCGCGGCATCCACCTCTGCCAGATCTGCCTCGTTTTCCTGCGGAAGCAACACCGTGTGCATGTGACGGGTATACGCCGCCATGCTCTTTTCACGTAAACCGCCGATAGGCAACACGCGACCGCGCAGGGTGATTTCCCCCGTCATCGCCACATCGTGGCGCACGGGAATGCCCGACAGCGCCGACACCATCGCCGTTGCCATCGTCACACCTGCCGACGGACCGTCCTTCGGCACTGCACCTTCCGGCACGTGCACGTGAATATCCTTGGTCTTGTAAAAATCCGCATCAATGCCCCATTCGGCGGCACGGGAACGCACGTAACTCATCGCCGTGCGCGCCGATTCCTTCATCACGTCACCGAGCGAACCCGTGAGTTCCACCTTGCCACTGCCTTCCAGCACCGCCACCTCGACTTGCAGCATTTCGCCGCCGACCGATGTCCACGCAAGGCCGTTCACCACACCCACTTCATCCGCTTTGGCAAGCGGATCGGGTTTGTATTTCACGGGGCCCAAGAATTCTGTCAAATCTTTCACCGTCACCGCCTTCACTTCACCTGCCACAATGCGTTTGGCGGCTTTACGGCAAATGTCTGCCAAGCGGCGTTCCAATTTGCGCACCCCTGCTTCACGGGTGTATCCGTCAATGATGCGGCGGATCATCTCGTCCGACAAACGCAACTGACGTGCGGCCAATCCGTGGCGTTTTCGCTGTTTTGGGAGCAGATGCTCTTTTGCAATATGAAACTTCTCTTCTGCCGTGTAACTCGACAGCGTGATGATGTCCATGCGATCCGCCAATGCTTCGGGAATCTCTGAGGCATCGTTGGCGGTGGTGATAAACAGCACCTCTGACAGATCTATGGGCAGCTCGATATAATGATCGCGGAAACGACAGTTCTGTTCACTGTCCAACACCTCCAAAAGCGCCGAGGAGGTATCCCCCTTGTAGTCACTGCTCACCTTGTCGATCTCGTCCAAC
>JAZNTC010000134.1:0-9658 GCA_045591605.1 Acutalibacteraceae bacterium
GGGGTAGGAGGCTTCCAACACCCCTTCGATCAACACGGGACGGTGGTTGATAACCACCGTTTCAAACAGCAAAAATACCGCCATAACGGCGATGTAAAATCCGCCCAGCACAAAGAGGTCACGGTCCACCAGCGTCAGGCGCTTGCGTTTGATCCATTGCAACAACCCCAACACCGCAAATCCCATGGCAATCGCGAGTGGTACCAATCCCAGCCAATCGGTGATGACGTACAACGTCATGTGTACCCCCGTGAATTGGTGAAATGCACCGTTGAGGGTGGCAAATCCCACCGCCGAGTTGTGCGGTCCGATCGGTTGCACGTCCCACGTGGCGACCGTTGCCGTCCACAAAATGAACAGGGCAAGCAGGACGGCGGCTGTCCAAAGCCGCCGTTTCGTTTGGTTTTTCATCATAATGCATCCTTTCCGTTTGTGTGATACACACAGTATACGGGAAGGGTGCTGTGGGAACAAGAAACGGGACGTCACATCCGTGACACCATTCGTGTCATTCTCGTTTGATCAGGGTCGCCGCCTTGATCATTAAGAGAGCAAAGGTCAACACCACGGCATACGGGTGCAACCCGAGTGTAAACACCACCGCCATCGCCGCACCGATGAGAAGTGAGCCTGCGGTTTTGCAGGGGATCCACGCTGCGCGGTTGCCGTTTTGCAACGCCAATGTCAACACACCCCATATCACCGAAACCGTCACCAAGGCGATGTAGATACCCTGTAAATAGGGTGACACAGCGGTCAGCGACAAGAGAGACACGCTGTTCACCACGGCGCCCTCTCGCTGTGCAAAGAGCGGCAGGAACAACAACAGCAGCGCGCACACGTCCGACAGACCAAACACCACGTCGCGGGTGTGCCGCACAGTTTTACGCGATTCCTCTTGTGCCACACACAGCAACTCATCGCTCGAAAGCAGGTCGTCCACCGTCACGCAAAAGAGAGCGGCAATCGCTTTGAGTGAATCGATGTTGGGGTATCCGCGCCCCGATTCCCATTTGGATACCGCCGTGCGCGACACGTACAGGGCGGCGGCCATCTCTTCTTGGGTAAACCCTTTTTGCTTGCGCAATTCTTGCAATTTTTGAGGGAACTCCACGTTGCCCCTCCTTTCAGTAAGTGAGCCGATGGGGGATTCCTCATCGGCTCGCGTGTGTTATTGCAATGTGTAACCGAAACTGCCGAGCAACCCTTGACGGTTGCGCCAGTCTTCCTTCACCTTCACCCAGCATTGCAGGTTCACGTGAATGTCAAACAGGTCTTCCATTTCGCGGCGTGCACGGGAGGCGATCTCTTTCAGCATCGCGCCGCGCTTGCCAATGACAATGCCTTTGTGGCTGTCTTTTTCGCAATAGATGGTGGCTTCAATGTCCAGAATCGCCTGCCCTTTTTCGGTGACATCTTCGCCCATCTTTTCCACCACCACCGCAATGCCGTGGGGAATCTCCTTTTGCAACAGATGCAACATCTGTTCACGGATGAGTTCCGAAGCCAGCACCCGTTCGGGCTGATCGCTCACGGTATCGGCAGGGAAGAAGTGGGGGCTTTCAAAAGCAAACTTGCCCAACTCTTCCACCAACGTGTTCACCGACTCTCCCGTCAAAGCGGAGGCAGGGATAATGGCTTCAAAATCGTATTCCTTCTGCCATGTATCGATGCAGGTGAGCAGGGGGGACTTGTCGTCGAGCAGGTCGATTTTGTTGATGACCAGAATCACGGGCAACTGCTGACGACGAAACTGTGCCAGCAAGTCGCGGTCGGTATCCGACACCTTGGCATCGGCGGTAACCACCAACACACCGGCATCCACACCGCTCACTGCTTCACCGATGGATTTAATCATAAAATCACCCAAACGGGTGCGCGGACGGTGTGCACCGGGGGTGTCCAAAAACACGAGTTGCAGATCGTCGTGCGTCAACACGCCCATAATGCGGTTACGAGTGGTTTGCGGTTTGTCCGAAACAATGGCCACCTTCTGCCCGACCAGTTGATTGAGCAGGGAGGATTTGCCCACGTTGGGGCGACCGACCAACGCCACAAAGGCGGAACGGGTAGTTTGGGAATTCATGCACGTTCTCCTTATTCCATCACGTAACTGGCATCGCGCGGCAGACCGATGGAAACCATCACGGCCTCTTCTTTTTCGCGCATTTTCACCGCTTCCAAGCCACCTTGCACGTGGTCATATCCCAAGAGGTGAAGCATGGAATGCACGGTAAGATAGCCGATTTCGCGTTGCAGGGAATGTCCAAAATCGTTCGCCTGCTTTTCGGCGTGCTCAATTGAAATGACGATGTCACCGAGCAGTTTGGCACCCGTGGCAGGATCGATGTCATACACACCGTTTTCGCCCAATGGGAAGGACAGCACATCGGTGGGCATATCCAATTTGCGGTGCTCTGCATTGATGGCTTGGATCTGCTCATCGCTCACAATGGACACGTCCACTTCGGCGTTCCCTTCAAACCCTTCCAGAACCAGCACGGCATTGCAGCAACGGCGGATCAACATACGGATACCGGTGGGAATCTTTACCACCTTTTGTTTGTTTTCAATTACGACTCTGATTTTTTCCATATGTCTTTTCCCTTCTTTTCTGCTCATCGCGTTCATATTTTTCGTAGGCCTTTACAATGGCTTGTACCAACTGATGACGCACAACGTCCTTTTCGCTGAATTGGCAGATGGCAATGTCCTCCACGTTTTTCAGCACCTTTAACACTTCGCGCAAACCGCTTTTCTTGCCGTCTGGCAGGTCGATCTGGGTGACGTCGCCCGTGATGACCATTTTGGAATTGAATCCCAAACGGGTCAAAAACATCTTCATTTGTTCGGGCGTGGTGTTTTGCGCTTCATCCAAAATCACAAAGCAATCGTCCAGCGTTCGACCGCGCATATAGGCGAGCGGCGCAATTTCGATGTTGCCGCGTTCCAAATATTTTTGATAGGTTTCGGTGCCCAGCATATCAAACAGGGCATCGTATAATGGGCGCAGGTATGGGTCGACTTTGGATTGCAGATCACCCGGCAAAAAGCCCAACTTTTCGCCGGCCTCCACCGCCGGCCGCGTGAGGATGATACGGTTGATCTCCTTCGCGCGGAACGCATTCACCGCCATGGCAACGGCGAGATAGGTTTTGCCCGTACCGGCAGGACCGACACCCAAGGTGACGGTGTTTTGGCGAATGGCCTCCACATACTGCTTTTGTCCCAACGTTTTGGCTTTGATGGGACGTCCTTTGGCGGTGACACAAATACTGTCACTCAGTTGCGGCAGAGAATCGTCGTGTCCTTCGTCCACCAACATCAACACATACCGCACGTTTTGTTCGCCCAACTGTTCACCGCGGTTGACCAGTTGCAACAACCCTTGCATCGCTTTGACCGCTTTGGAAACGTTTTCGGGTTCGCCCGTCACTTTCAAATCGGTGCCGCGACTCACCACGTCCACTTGATAATGCTCTTCGATCAAACGGACGTTTTCATCAAAACTGCCGAACAGCGACACGATTTGCTCCATGCGATCGACGTTCAATATCTGTTCAAACATAGATACTCCATAGACACCTCTAAAATTTATTTTCTATTATTATATCACATATTTTTCCCCTTGTCATTGTAACAATTCAACAAAAATTTACACAAAAAATTTGCAAATCGTTCAATCAAAGCGTAAGGGGATTTCCACCGCGATGTTTTCAAGACAGGTGTATTCGGCGGTGATGCAGACGACACCGTTCACGGTTTCGGTGGTGACGGAACGTGTGAGGATTACGGCATCCGAAAGCAAGGCGGTTTCCTTTTCCTGCAAGGCGGTTTGTGCCAGCGCCGCGGCTTCGGCTTCGGTGCGTGTGAGGGTTTGCATCGCAAGAGGAGTGTAGCGTTCCATGCGCATCCCCAGCGGCAAAGGGATACCGCCGATTACGGGGGTGCACTCGCACACCCCTACACGACACCCTTCGGCAGACACCGTGTTGTCAAAGAGCGGCCATTCCCATCCGAAAAAGCGCAAGGTGAGTGTTTCGGTGGGAGGCGCCGAGGGGAGGGCACATAATTCTGCGAGGGGGATCTCCACCGCGATGGTACGTGCGGTTTTGGCGATCACACGTCCCGACGAACGGTGAAAGGTCGTGCCGGTATCGTTGCTTGTCACCCCGCTCGCCAGCAATCCTCCCGTGGCCACGGCATCGCCCACTTTCACGGTGGCCGCACCGCCCGTGATCTCCACCGCCACCACCACGCCGTCCCGTGCCGCCACCAAATTGGAAGGGGCGGTGGGTTCATCGGGGGTTTCGTACGGATTCATTTCACGCAGTTCCACCTCTGCCACGCATCCGTCCAGATTCACCGCTACCCACGACACGTCGGTCAGCCGTGTGAGCGCATCCAAACGGATGGCTTCGGAATCTACCGTGCGCTTGACGGCACCCACCGTCACGCCGTGTTCAGCGAGCAAGGCACGCAACTGCGCTTCGTCGGCATATTGCAAACCGCGGATGTCGATTGCCCAGATGCGCCCCGACAGCAACACAAGCACGGTCAAAAACACCGCCAAGCCGAGCGGTAAGCCGAGACGTGCGCGGTAACGGCGAAACACAAACGCGGCACCGTGTCGCTCGGTGACGTGTAGCCGCCGCCCCACGCGCCGTGCCACGGGACGCAACCGCGGATAGTCCACCGCACGGCAACAGGCGGAAAAGGTGTCTCCTTCCCGACGGGTATCCCACAACGCAATTCCGTCTCGCGCCGCCAACGCGAGCAAGCGCCCTGCCGCTTCGCCATCGGTTTCAAACCGCACCCAGCCGCACAGCCACCGCCACCAGGCATATTCGTTCATGCCGTCACCTCATTCCAAGAATTCCACCGATTGCACCTGCCCCGTCAGCAACAGAGTGTCGGTGGTCAAGCCGTGCAGTTGCAACCCTTGCCCCCAAAACCGCACCTGCCCACCGGCCACCGCGACCAACACGGTGTTTTCTTCGTATTCCATAATTTCACAGCACCCGTCCATACGCACCTCGCGGTTATCCACCCATTCCATACGGGTGCAACGCCCCAAAAGACCGCTCGGCCATTCCAAAAGCGATTCCAACCGCCGCGACATCGGGGAGGCAGGTGTGCGCCGTTTCTGTTTCATACAACCCCTCCTCATCTCATCCTATGCGGCAAAAGAGGGAATATTACGTGAGGACAAACCGTATGATGTAGGGGAGGGATGCTGTGTGATGGTACGCATTTGGAACGGACAACGCCTAAAAGGGGTTGGGTTAATGCTTGTGTTTCTGTTGGCGACAGTGGCGTTGCTTCGCTTTCCTGCCGCGGCGGCGACGGGGGTCAGTCGCGGACTTTCGGTATGCGGCGAGGTGATCATTCCCTCGCTGTTTCCGTTTCTGGTGCTGACAGGGGTGTTCATACGCACCGGCACGGCATCTCGTGTGGGGCGGTGCACACGGCGGTTGACCCACCGCCTCTTCGGTCTGTCGCCCGACGCAGGTGTGGCGTTGCTGATTGGCATGATTGGCGGTTACCCTGCCGGGGCGGCCACTGTGCGCGAGCTGTTGGACCGTGGAGAGATTGACCGCCGTGAAGCGGCGCGATTGCTCACGTTTTGTGTAAACGGCGGCCCGGCGTTCATCATCGGCACGGTGGGCGGACGTCTGCTCGGCAGTGTGTATAAAGGGGTGTTGCTTTACATTGCCCAGTTGTTCGCATCCTTGCTGTTGGCGTTTCTGTCGGGCAAGCGCGCGCCGTACGCCCCTCAAACGTTGCCCCCTGTCCGAAAAACATCCTTTTCGTCCGCTTTCCCTGCAGCGATTGAGCGTGCGCTCACCTCGGTGCTCACTTTGAGCGGCTTTGTGTTGTTGTTTTCCGCGTTGTTGACGCTTATGGATGTGTCCGGCATCAAACATGTACTGCTGTTTCCCTTTACAGGATCGAACACCGCCAACGCTGTGTTCACGGCGTTGTGGGAAGTGAGTTGCGGCACGATGGAGTTGGCTTCCTGCCGTGTTCCCCGACCGTTTTTAGCGTTTTTGCTGGGGGCGGCACTGGGCTTCGGTGGCATATCGGTGTCGGCACAAATTGGGGGGATGTTGTCGGAACACCTGTCGCTGGGCGTTTTTTACTGGTTGGGGCGTGTTAAACATGCCGTTCTTGGCGGTGCGCTTTCGGCGCTGTTGTTTGTGGTGATGCCCATGCCGACACACGCGGTGTCGGTGGGGGTTTCTTCGAGTGCCGTTGTGGGGGTGTACCCGTTTGCGGTGTCGGCGGCTGCTTCGGCGGCGCTGTTGTTGCTGTGCGGCGGTGTGATGTTGTGTGTCGCCAAAGAATAGGACTTGCATTTTTGTGCGAAAGGGGATATAATAGGAAGGCATCAAAACAACGGAAGGAACGGGCGGTATGGGCATTATTCGCGGCAAGATGGAAACGACCATCTCTTTGAGCAAATCCACCTGCTATTTTATGAAGAGCGGCAAGTGCTCACTCACAGTAATCGGGGATCACTTCGTTTCTCCCGGCGGCAAATTGGCGGCAAACGACCTCCTGTACTGCCCCCGCCTTTACAAATCGATGCAGGCGAAAACACAAGAAAAACCCGTGGTGATCCTGCCGTGCGGTTGCGGTCACGCGGAAGTGGTGTCGGGTCATCAACGCGCATGCATTGCGGCGCGCACGGGAATGGCCGTGCCGGCACAGATTCCTGCCGAATGGGAGGAGCGCACGGCGTGCTCGCTGTGCGATGGGCAGATCACCTTTGAATCGCAAAACACGGGCGGTATTCGCATCGTCACCATTCATGCGGTGGTGGATACGGGAGAGGATTTTCCCACCGAAGAAAGCACAACGGACGAAAAATAAAGAAAATGCGTGCCTTTTGCTGTGCAAAGGGCACTTTTTTTGTTTTCCTATTGATTTTCGACACCGATATATAGTATAATAAACCCATATTTTTCATTATAGAATAAGGAGTCGAATACTATGTATGAAAATTTGATGGACACCATCGGTTTTGTGAAAAACGTGGATCCGGCCGTCGGCGCCGCGATGGAGCAGGAACTGTTCCGTCAGCGCCGCAATCTGGAACTGATCGCTTCGGAAAACATTGTGTCGCCGGCGGTGATGGCGGCGATGGGCAGTGTGCTGACCAACAAGTATGCGGAAGGTTATCCGGGCAAGCGGTATTACGGCGGTTGCCAGGACGTGGACGTGGTGGAGGATATCGCCCGTGAGCGTGCCTGCAAACTGTTCGGTGCCGAACACGCCAACGTGCAACCCCACTCGGGTGCGCAGGCAAACCAGGCGGCATATTTTGCGCTGGTGCAGCCGGGCGACACCATTTTGGGTATGAACTTGGCACACGGCGGTCACCTCACCCACGGTTCGCCCGTCAACTTCTCGGGTAAACTGTACAACTTTGTGCCCTACGGTGTGGACGATGAAACCGGTCGCATCGATTACGACAAGGTGCGCGCGTTGGCAATGGAACACCGCCCGAAACTGATCGTTGCCGGCGCCAGTGCCTATTGCCGTGAAATCCGTTTCGACATTTTCCGCGAGATCGCAGATGCCTCGGGTGCTTTGTTGATGGTGGATATGGCACACATCGCCGGTTTGGTGGCGGCGGGCAAGCACATGAACCCCGTGCCGTACTGCGACGTGGTCACTACCACCACCCACAAGACCTTGCGCGGTCCGCGCGGCGGTTTGATCCTCTGCCGTGAAGAGCACGCGAAAGCGATCGACAAAGCGGTGTTCCCCGGCTCGCAGGGTGGTCCGTTGATGCACATCATCGCGGCGAAAGCGGTCTGCTTCGGAGAAGCCATGACCGATGCGTTCAAAGGTTATCAGTCGCGCATTTGCGACAACGCGAAGGCGCTTGCCGACGGGCTGATCAACCGTGATTTGAAATTGGTGTCGGGCGGCACGGATAACCACCTGATGCTGATGGATCTGCGCGACACGGGCGTGACCGGCAAGGAATTGGAGCATCGCTTGGACGAGGTGTTCATCACCGCGAACAAGAACTCCATCCCGAACGAGCCGCTTTCGCCGTTTGTGACCAGCGGTCTGCGTTTGGGCACCCCGGCGGTCACCACGCGCGGCTTGAACACCGCCGATATGGATGCCATTGCCGGCTTCATCAAAGCGGTTATCGAAGATTTTGAAGGCAATGCCGATGCGGTGCGCGAAGGCGTGACCGCGCTGTGTGCGAAATATCCGCTGTACTAATTTGACAGAGGAGGCGGGTGTATGAACGCGCCGTTGGCGGACCGTATGCGTCCGCAAACCCTTTCGGATATGGTCGGTCAGCACCACCTTTTGGACGAAGGGCGTGCCCTGCGCCGCATTGTGGATGGCGGCCGCATTCCGAACCTCATTTTCTACGGTCCTTCCGGTGTGGGTAAAACCACCTTGGCGCGCATGATCGCCGAACGGGCGGATATGCGGTTGCACAAACTCAACGGCACCACCGCCTCCACCGCGGACATCAAAGCGGTGGTGAGCGAGGTGGATACCATTGCCGGGATGAACGGCATTTTGCTGTATCTGGATGAGATCCAGTATTTCAACAAGCGCCAGCAACAGACCTTGCTGGAATACATTGAAAACGGGCAGATCACATTGATTGCCTCCACCACCGAAAATCCGTATTTTTACGTCTACAACGCGATTTTGAGCCGCTCCAGCGTGTTCGAGTTCAAACCCGTGGATGTCGAGGATATGAAGGTGGCGGTGCGCCGCGGCTTTGCGTTTATGGCCGAGGAAGAGGGCGTGTCGATCGAAGCGGAGGACGCGGCGGTCACCCACATTGCCCGTCAATGCGGCGGTGACGTGCGCAAAGCGCTCAATGCGGTGGAACTGTGTGTGCTGTCCACGCCGCCTGCAACAGACGGTTCACGTGTGGTGACGGTGGAAACGGCGGAGCAACTTGCTCAGCGCAGTGCCATGCGGTATGACCGCGAAGGGGACGAGCATTACGACATCATTTCGGCATATCAAAAGTCGATGCGCGGCTCGGACGAAAATGCGGCATTGCATTATTTGGCACGTTTGTTGGTGGCAGGAGACCTGCCGTCTGCTTGCCGTCGGTTGTTGGTGTGTGCCGCGGAGGACGTGGGGCTTGCCAATCCGCAGATCCTTCCCATTGTGAAGGCGGCGGTGGATACCGCCTTGCAGGTGGGATTGCCCGAAGCACGGTTGCCGCTGGCGGATGCGGTGATCATGGTGTGCCGCAGTCCCAAATCCAATTCCGCCCACGATGCCATCAACGAAGCAATGGCGGATGTGGAAGCCGGGCGCACGGGCCCGATTCCGCGCCAACTGCAAAACAAGCATTTCGACGGCGAGGATGCGGCGGTGAAGGGACAGCATTATCTCTATCCCCACAGTTTTCCTCACCATTGGGTGAAACAGCAATATCTGCCCGACGTGTTGGCAGACAAGGTGTACTATCACCCCGGCGACAACAAAAACGAGCAAGCCTATGAAGCCTATTGGAAAGGCATCAAAGGAGAATAAAAAATGCTCTGTGTCAATGACACAGAACTTTAGGGACGCTCACTTAAGCAGAGGAGACCCATCCGAACACGCCTAAAACGGCATAATTTCGATGCTTTTCGGCTTGTTGTCGGTGGCAGGC
>JAZNTC010000135.1:0-7310 GCA_045591605.1 Acutalibacteraceae bacterium
CCGTCCCTACAATCACATACATTAATTTCCACAAAACAAACAGAGAGGATGTATCGTGAACGATACATCCTCTCTAATTTTATCCCCAACCGCAACTCCCTTAAGGGTGGTTTTTGTTTGTTCGGTTTACAGTAGCACGAAGCCCATCTTTTTCTTGAGTTTCTGCACCGTGCGGTTCGCCACGTATTGTGCGTGTTCTGCACCCGTTTTCATCAGCGTTTCCAGTTGTGCGCGGTCGTTCATATACATCGCAAACTTCTCCTGAATGGGGGCGAGCATATCCGCCACCGCTTCGCCCACCGCGAGTTTGAAATCGCCGTAACCGCGCCCTTGGAACTCCGCTTCGATTTCTTCAAACGACTTCGCCGTCGCCGCAGCATAGATTTCCATCAGGTTGTTGATGCCGTCCTTACCCTCGGCGTAATGCACCGAAGCCTCGCTGTCGGTTACCGCACGCTTGAACTTGCGCACGATGGTGTCGCGGTCATCCAACAGCGAAATGTAGGAATTCTGGTTTTCATCCGATTTGGACATCTTTTGGGTGGGCGCTTGCAACGAACGCACACGGGCACACGCCTTCATAATGTAGGGTTCGGGCACGGTGAACACGTTACCGTACACACCGTTCACACGGGTGGCGATGTCACGCGTGAGTTCGCAATGCTGTTTTTGGTCTGCACCCACCGGCACGTATTCCGGCTGATACAGCAGAATGTCCGCCGCCATCAAGGTGGGGTACGCAAACAAACCGAGGTTGATGTTGTCGGCGTGCTTTTGCGACTTATCCTTGAATTGGGTCATACGGCTGAGTTCGCCGAACTGGGTGCAACAAGCGAGCAACCAGCACAGTTCGGTGTGGGCAGGCACCTGCGACTGTACGAACAACAGGCTCTTTTCGGGATCCAGCCCGATGGAGAGCAACAGTGCAAACATCTCCGCGATCTGGCGGCGCAATTTGGCAGGTTCTTGCCGCACGGTGATGGCGTGCAGGTCTGCCACCGCAAACGCCCCGTCAAACTCATCTTGCAGATCCACCCAGTTTTTCAGCGCACCGAGATAGTTGCCGAGAGTGGGGGTGCCGGTCGGCTGAATACAGCTGAGCATCCGCTTTTTGCGCGGTGCTTCGTTCACTTGATTACACATAGTTTACAAACTCCTTATTTCAAAAACTCACGGGCAAACGCGCCCAAACGCTCCACACCGCGGGTCATCGCCTCGTCGGTGGGGGTGGAGAAGTTGACACGGAACGAGCGGCACGGCTCATCGTTCACCGAGAATGCGCTGCCCGGCACGACCGCCACTTTGTGCTCTTGCACCGCACGGGAACAGAAGGTGAGCATATCCACCCCTTCGGGCAAGTCACACCACAAGAACAAGCCGCCCTCGATGGGGTGATAGGTGATGCCCAGCGGCACCAAATGCGCGTCCAACAGACGGCACATCAATGCCGCCTTGTCGCGGTAGAGATCCTGCAACCCTTTGAGGTGCGCTTCAAAATCCACCGTGCCCATAAACTCATCGCACAGCATCTGCGACCAGATGGGGGTGTGCACGTCCTCGCCTTGCTTTGCCACCGTCATTTTGGCAATGACCGCCTTTGGGCCAATGGCGTATCCCACGCGGATACCGGGGGAGAGCACCTTCGAAAACGTGCCGGCATAAATCACCAAACCGTCCTCGTCCAGCGACTTGATGTTCGGCAGGGTTTCGCCCTCATACCGCAGGTCACCGTAGGGGTTATCCTCCAAAATCAGCACACCATATTGCTTCGCCAATGCATACACACGGCGACGTTTTTCCATACTCATGGTGATGCCGGTGGGGTTTTGGAAGTTCGGGATGGTGTAGATGAACCGTGCGTTGGGGTTGGCTTTCAACGCCGCTTCCAGCGCATCGGTATCCATACCGTCGTTTTGCATCGGCACACCCACCAGTTTCGCACCCAGCGAACGGAAGGAGTTGAGCGAGCCGATAAAGCTCGGCGCTTCGCACAGGATCACGTCATCGGGGTTGCACAGCACCTTCACCACCAGTTCCATCACCTGCTGAGCACCGCTGGTGATAATCAACTCGTCGCGCTCCTCGTTGAACGAGCGGTGCTTTTCGGCCATGTAGGCTTTCAGGCGACGGCGCAGGGCAGGATACCCTTCGGTGATGCTGTATTGCAACGCATCAATGGGACGTTCGCGGAAAATGCGTGCGGAAATATCGGCGATCACCTCGGTGGGGAACGCTTCGGGTGCAGGGTTACCTGCCGCCAGCGACACCACCGACGGATCGGAGGTAAACTTCAAAATTTCACGGATCGCCGAGGGGGACAAGGTGGCGATACGGTCGGCGAAGGTATAATTCATAGCCATTCTTCTTTCTTTTTGAAAAAATATAGCCTAATTATAGCATACTTCGATTGACATTTACAAGTAAAAAATGTAAAATAGTCTATGTATATGGAAATTTTACAGCGCAAGGAGGCTGTTCGTTTGAATTTACAGGAAAAATTGGCGAACGTGATGTTCCCCGAACCTTTGAAAACACCCGAGGAGTATGAAGCGATGTATCCTGCACGTGCCTTGGCGGAAGGTGCACGCGTCACGCGTGTGGCACCGTCCCCCACGGGGTATCTGCACATCGGCACCTTCTTCTCCGCGTTGATCGACCGCCTGCTTGCAGGGCAAAACGGTGTGTTTTATTTCCGCTTGGAGGATACCGACCAAAAGCGCGAGGTTCAAGGCGGTGCGGACAACCTGCTTTCGGGGCTGAACACCTTTGGTCTCACCATCGACGAAGGGTTTGTTGCCCCCGGCACGGTGCAGGGGGATTACGGTCCGTACAAGCAAAGTGAGCGTGTGGCAATCTATCACACCTTTGTGAAGGAACTCGTGAAGCAAGGCAACGCATATCCCTGCTTCTGCACCGAGGAAGCCCGTGCCGAAGCGCGCACCCGTCAAGAGGAGGCGAAAGCACGAACGGGCTATTACGGCGAATACGCCGTGTGCCGCAACATCACCACCGAAGAGGCGATCGCGCGCATTGAAGCAGGGGAGAGTTACGTGGTGCGTCTGCGTTCCCCCGGCAGCGAGCAAAACCGCATCAAGTTCGACGACCTGTTGCGCGGCACCATCGAAATGCCCGAAAACGATGAAGATCTCGTGTTGCTCAAATCCGACGGCATCCCGACCTATCATTTTGCCCACGCGGTGGACGATCACTTTATGCGCACCACCCACGTGGCGCGCGGCGACGAATGGATTGCCTCGGTCCCGAAACATCTGCAACTGTTCCGCATGCTCGGGTTCAAAGCGCCCAAATATCTGCACATCAGCCCCATCATGAAGATGGACGGCGACTCCAAGCGTAAAATCTCGAAGCGCAAGGATCCCGAAGCGGCGATGCAGTTTTATGCCGAGCAAGGCTATTGTGCCGACAGCGTGCAGGAATACCTGATGACCATTGCGTCGAGTGATTTTGAGGATTGGCGGCGTTGCAACCCCACCGCGCCGCGTGAGCAGTTCCCCTTCAACCCGAAGAAGATGAGTGTGTCGGGTGCGCTGTTCGATATGGACAAGATGACCGACGTGAGCAAGGGGGTCATTAGCCGCATGACCGCCGAAGAAGTGGCGGCGGCGGTGACCGCTTGGGCCAAGCAGTACGACGAGGAATACTACCGTCTGCTCACGGCGGACGAAGCGTACACGGTGGGCATCTTCGCCATCGATCGCGGCGGCAACAAACCGCGCAAAGATATGGCGAAATGGGGCGATGCGAAGGACTACACGGCGTATTTCTTCGAAGAACTGTTCGACGGTGCGTTGGAACTGCCCGAAAACATCGCCGCGGCGGATGCCAAAGCGATTTTGGAAGCCTATGCCACCGTATATGACGAAACGCAGGATAAATCCGCGTGGTTCGACACCATCAAGGCAATCTGCCCTGCTTTGGGCTTCTGCCCCGAGGTGAAGGAATACAAACAAGATCCCACCGGTTGGAAAGGGCATGCAGGCGATGTCAGCACCGTGATCCGTTTGGCGGTCACGGGGCGGCGCAACACCCCCGATCTGTGTGCGATCATGCAACTGCTCGGTCGTGAGCGCGTGCTGGCACGTCTGGCGGCGGCTGTGGCAAAATTGTAGGGTGAGCATACAAGCCCGAACCCGCCTTAAAGCGGGATATTTCGGTGCTTTTTGCCCCGCCCGTTCTCGTAAGGCGAAAGCCTTACTTCGCCCGACAGAAACAAAAATCCCTCGAAATCTCCTCGCTTTGAGGTCGCAGATTTTGGGGAGAGCGGATTTTTGTTCGGTCGCGGCAAAAACACAGCCAATACTGCCGTATTGGCGAGTATTTTAACAATGAATGAGCAAAAATCCGCCTTTCCAAAACGGAGCTCGGGTTTGAATGCTCACCCTAAGGAGAAAGAGTTATGGCAGACGAGATCAAGGTTACCGCAGGCGGTAATTTCATTCACGATATTATTGATGAAGAGCAACAGCCCGGCGGGCGCACCTATGGCGAAAAGATCCACACCCGTTTTCCACCCGAACCGAACGGCTATTTGCACATCGGTCACGTGAAGGCGATGTGCATCGACTTCGGCACGGCGGAAAAATATGGCGGCATGTGTAACCTGCGCATGGATGACACCAACCCTGCGAAGGAGGACGAAGAGTACGTCCGCGCCATTCAAGAGGATATCCGCTGGATGGGTTTTGATTGGGAGGATCGTTTCTATTACGCATCCGACTATTTTGAAACGATGTACGATCTCGCGGTGGGACTCATTAAAAAGGGACTTGCCTACGTGTGCGAATTGACACCCGAGGAGATGAGCGCCAACCGCGGTGACCTCACCCATCCGGCGATCAGCCCCTACCGCGACCGTCCGATCGAGGAAAGTCTTGATTTGTTCGCGCGTATGCGGAGGGGCGAATTTCCGAACGGTGCCATGACCCTGCGTGCAAAGATCGACCTTGCGAGCGGTAACTTCAATATGCGTGACCCGGCGATCTATCGCATCAACCATGCGGAGCATCACCGCCAGGGCAACAAGTGGTGCATCTATCCGATGTACGACTATGCCCATCCCATTGAGGATATGATTGAGCAGATCAACTATTCGCTCTGCTCGTTGGAATTCGAAAACCACCGTCCGCTCTATAACTGGGTGCGCGACAACGTGGATTACGAAGCCAACAACCGTCAGATCGAATTTGCGCGACTGGGCATCAACTACACGGTGCTGTCCAAGCGCAAACTCCGCAACCTGGTGGAGGAAGGGTATGTCCGCGGCTGGGACGATCCGCGTATGCCCACCCTGTCGGGTCTGCGCCGTCGCGGTTACACCCCCCATGCCGTGCGCGATTTCATTGAGCGCGTGGGCGTGGCGAAAGTGCCCAACACGGTGGAAGTGGCACTCTTGGAAAATTGCCTGCGTGAGGACTTGAACGCCAACGCCGACCGTGCGATGGCGGTGCTCCATCCCGTGAAACTCACCATCACGAACTATCCCGAAGGGGAGAGCGACACCTTCATGACCGATCTGAACCCCACGGTGGAAAACGGTGGGCAGAAGGCGGTCACCTTCTCGCGTAACTTGTATATCGAAGCGGACGACTATATGGACGAACCGGTGAAAGGCTATTTCCGCATGTTCCCCGGCAACGAAGTGCGTCTCAAATCCGCCTACGTGGTGAAGTGCACGGGTTGTGTGCGCGATGACGAGGGCAACCTCATCGAAGTGCTGGCGGAGTACGATCCCGCGTCGCGCGGCGGTAACACCGCCGACGGGCGTAAAGTGCGCGGCACCATCCATTGGGTGGATGCGGCCACGGCGGTGGATGCCGAGGTGCGTTTGTACAACGCGTTGTTCCTCGATCCCGATCCCGATGCGGCGGATAAGGATTATCTCTCCTGCCTGAATCCCGATTCGCTCGAAGTGCTGACGGGTTGCAAACTCGAGCCCGACGTGGCGGCGGCCGCTCCCGAAAAAGCCTTCCAGTTTATGCGTCTCGGCTATTTCTGCGCCGATAAGGACAGTACCCCCGATCATCCGGTGTTCAACCGCTCGGTCTCGCTGAAAGAGAGTTTCAAGAAGTAAGAATCGAAAGCACCCACCGTACAGTGGGTGCTTTTTCTTGTAATTTCCCTCCATCTGTGCTATGCTGTAACAAAAGGGGGCTGATGCCATGGAACACATCACATTGGGCAAGACGGGGCTGCGTATTGCGCGGCTGGGATTCGGGGGAATCCCCATTCAACGGATCGATGCCGAAGGCACCCGTGCGCTCGTGTTGCAGATGCATAAACTGGGGATCAATTTCATCGACACCGCCCGTGCCTACACCGTGAGCGAGGAATACTTGGGGCTCGCGCTGGAAGGGGTGCGCGATGATTTTGTGATCGCCACCAAATCCATGTCGCGCGACAAAGAGGGGATGGCACGTGATATCGCACAGAGCCTTCGTAACCTGCGCACCGATTACATCGACCTCTATCAAGTGCACAACGCCACCGCCGCACAACTGGACACCGTGATTGCCCCCGGCGGTGCATTGGAGGCGTTGCAGGAAGCCAAAGCGGCAGGGAGGATCGGTCACATCGGCGTGACCGCCCATTCGGTGGAAGCGTTTGCATACGCCCTCACGATGGATTGGGTGGAAACCGTCATGTTCCCCTACAATATCGTAGAAACGCAAGGGGAGGAACTCATTGCCCGTTGCCGTGAGAAAGGGATCGGCTTTATTGGCATGAAACCGCTCGCAGGCGGCGCGATCGAAGACGCGGTACTTGCCATTCGCTACATTTTGCAAAACGAGGCGGTGAGCGTGGTGATTCCCGGCATGGCCACCGCAGAGGAATTGCAGCAAAACGTGGCGGCGGCAAGCAACAGTGCCCCCTTGACCGCCGAGGAATTGGCGGCAATCGGTGCAATACAGAGCACGCTCGGCACACAGTTTTGCCGCCGTTGCAACTATTGCGCCCCCTGCGCCGTGGGGATCGCCATCCCCTCGGTGTTCCTGTTCGAAGGGTATCTCTCCCGTTACGGGTTGGAACATTGGGCGCGCGTGCGGTACGCCACCCTTGCGGTCAAAGCCTCCGCGTGTGTCGGTTGCGGCACATGCGAGACCCGTTGCCCGTATACTCTCCCGATTCGGCAAATGCTGAAAACCGCCGCCGAAAAATTCGGGGAGTAAATGTTGTTATACGTGTTTTTTAACCATGGAACAAAAAAGGCTGGCTCACTAATAAAGTGAGCCAGCCCCTTTATTGTAAGCGAAACGCCGTAACGGGGCGTTCACATAGGGATTATTCGCCTA
>JAZNTC010000136.1:0-2895 GCA_045591605.1 Acutalibacteraceae bacterium
TTGCCCATGACCTGCAGACGCATAGGCTCGAAATGGTCAAAGTATCCTGCCAACTGCAATCCCGGACGGGACAGATCCGGCACCGTCAGACGGATGGATTCAAAATCCGTGGCGGCATACTCGATCTGTAAATCAAATTCCTTGACCAGATCCTTCAGCGGAACACTATAAGTATCGATCACAAAGGCTCCCCCTTATCCTGATTTTTCACTATTATATCGTTACAGCGGCGGAATATCAACAGGATTTTAAAAAAAGTAAAAAAATTATAAAAAAATGCTTGCTTTTTACAGGAAAGTCTGGTATCATATCTAAGCGCCTGCGAGGGCGCATCTGATTGATTTCAAGATAGGAGGTGCAATGAAATGGCGAAGTGTGATTTTTGTGGCAAGGGCGTGACCTTCGGTATCAAGGTTTCCCACTCCCACAGACGTTCCAACCGTACCTGGAAGCCCAATGTGAAGCGCGTTAAAGCAATCGTCGCCGGCTCCCCCAAACGGGTGAACGCCTGCACGCGTTGCCTGCGTTCCGGTAAGGTTACCCGCGCGGTGTAATCAGGTGTCTCGCATACAAAAGTAACCCACTCTCTCACGGGAGTGGGTTTTGTATTTTTTGTGTGTAACAATACATGAAAAGCGGTGTGATTGAAACAAATCACACCGCTTTGTTTGTTGATTATTCGGCGAAGCCGGACTCCACCAACGCCACCAATTCGTTCACCGCATTCTGCTCATCCGCACCGTCCGCAATGATACGGATGGGGGTGCCGCCGATGATACCGAGCGACAGAACACCAAGCAAGCTCTTGGCATTCACGCGGCGCTCTTCCTTTTCCACCCAGATGGACGACTTAAACTCGTTCGCCTTCTGAATAAAGAACGTGGCAGGACGGGCATGCAAACCGACCTGATTTTGGACCACAACATCTTTCACAAACATGAAAAAGTCTCCTCCCGTTTCAAGACGGTGTTACCCGCCTAAACTCAAAATTTCTAAATGTAGTATGTTGCCTTATATTATACCACAAATAATGGATTCGTCAATCGCGTTTGCCAATTTTCGTCGCTAAAAACGGAATTTTTGGTTCTCTGCCCTATTTTGACCAAAAATGCAAACTTGGATTTGTGAAAACTACATATCGATTCCGGAAGAAAAACGTGCTATTCGGTTTCTTTTCCATCGCGTTCCATTTCCCACGCAGTAATCATCGCGCGTTCTTTTTCGGTGAGTTCGGCGGTTTTTAGCATATCGGGACGGTGTTCAAAGGTGCGGCGAACCGCTTGTTCGCGCCGCCATTTACGGATATTTTCGTGGTGACCGCTGAGCAAAATTTCGGGCACTTCGCGCTCTTCCCACACGGCAGGACGGGTGTACTGCGGATATTCCAGCAATCCCGCATAGTGGCTTTCATCGGTGAAGCATTCCTCATCCGACAACACACCGGGGGTCAACCGCGCCACACAATCCGCCAGCACCAAACCGGGCAATTCGCCGCCCGTCAGCACATAGTCACCAATGGAGATCTGTTCATCCACCAACACATCCAGCACGCGCTCGTCCACACCCTCATAATGCCCACAAAGGATGCACAAATGCGGCAACTGCGCCAGTTCTTTGGCACGTTGCTGTGTGAGAACCGCCCCTTGCGGCGACATATACACAAAATGCGGACGTGTCCCCGTTTGTTCGCATACCGCGCGGAAACAATCGGCAATGGGTTGCGGAAACAACACCATGCCCATACCGCCGCCATACGGATAGTCGTCTACCTGCTTTTGTTTGTTCAGCGTATAGTCCCGAATTTGGTGGCAATGCACTTCCAGCGCCCCTTTGGCACGGGCACGACCAATGATGCTTTCGCTCATCACCGCTTCGCACATTTCGGGAAACAAGGTCAAAAAGTCGATCCTCATAGGTCAAACAATCCCTCCAAAGGACGAATGCGCACCTCTTCGCCGTCGATATCTACCTCAATCACGACCGACGGGATAACAGGAATCAGCACCTCACGTCCATTGCAATCCATGTGATAGACATCGTTCGCGCCGGTGGCGCTGACGTCGGTCAACGTGCCGTAGGTCTCCCCCGTGTCAACATCCGTCACACGGCAACCGATCAGATCGCAGATGAAATACTGTCCTTTCGGCAGTTTCACGTCACGGCGATCCAAATACAGTATATGCCCGCGATGAGCGGCTGCATCCTGCACGGTATCGATTCCTTCTGCTTTCACGAGTGCCAGCGTTTTGTGGGGGCGCGATTTCACACGCACTGCTTGCTTGCCTTCGGCATCCCAGTATAACGTGCGCAACTTGGACAGCATTTCGGGACTGTCGCACCACGGTTGCACACGCATTTCACCGCGCACACCATGCGTGCTCACCACTTCCCCTGCCTCCAAATATCTCTTTTTCGGCACGAACATTCTCCTTCCTGTGAAAAAAGCGGGCTTTCGCCCGCTTTTTATCAATCGATTTCCACCGATACTTTGACATCCTGACGGGTAGCGGCGGCGCGCATCACCGTGCGCATCGCTTTTGCAATGCGCCCTTGTTTACCGATCACGCGACCCATATCCTCTTCCGCCACGTGCAGATGCAACACGATGGCTTCGCCATCCGCGGAAGATTCTTCCTCCACCGTGACGGCATCCGGGTTTTCAACCAAGCCCTTCGCAATGGTCAACAGCAAGTCTTTCATACGACGTACCGTCCTTTCCAAGTACGAAGCGATCAGATACCGGCCTGCTTGAGCAGATCGCGAACCGTATCGGTCGGCTGAGCACCGTTGTCGATCCACTTCTTCGCCTTCTCAACGTCCACTTTCACAACCTTGGGCTCTTCCATCGGGTTGTAATAGCCGATCTCTTCGATGAAACGGCCATCACGGGGATAA
>JAZNTC010000137.1:0-8530 GCA_045591605.1 Acutalibacteraceae bacterium
CAGTGAGTCTTGTCTTCCTAAGACCGCTTGGCCTCCGACTTGGGCGGATTCGTCGCACGGGGCGATCTTGCCTTGCGCGTAGTTCGGCTTGCCGCCGCCGCGCCCCGCGAAGGTGCTGTTGAGCATCGCCACGATGGGGCGCATATCACGGGCGGCACTGCTCACAACGTAGAGCAGACCGTCCGCCGCGGCGGAAAACAGGAAGCACGCGGATGCCCCTTCTTCCAAAAACACATTTGCACAATGGCGCAACTCATCGTAGGACAAGTCTGCCGCCGACGCGAACACCGCCTCGCCGATGGGTTGTTTTGTGAGGGTGTGCAGGGCGAGTGCCTTTTTGAGTTCCTGCACCTCGCGGTGCAATGCGCCGAGCGCTTCGCCCTGTTCCCGTGCGGCGGATTCCACCCCGTCACGCGGTGCGGACAGCACGCTCATCATCCGCTTGTTGGCGGCATTCAGCGCGGTGTAGTCCAAAAAGGCGTTGAAGCCTGCCAGCATTTCGATGCGCGTGCCTTTTTTATACGGCGCGAAATCCACCACTTTGATCAACCCCACCTCGCCCGAACGGTGCAGGTGCGGCGCACAGCAGGCACAGCAATCCACGTCCCCGATGGTGACAATGCGCGTGTCCTCTTGCAGTTCAATCTTACTGCGATACGGCAAGGCGGCCAGTTCCTCTGCCGTGGGATAGGTTACGGTGATGTCCGCGTTTTGATACACCGCTCTGTTCGCTTCGTATTCCACCCGTTCCACATCCTCGGCCGACAGCGCGCCGCTGACATCCACCGTCATGAGGGATTCGCTCATGTGAAATCCCACGTTGGCATAGCCGAACAGGCGAAAGATCACGCCCGACAGGATGTGTTCCCCCGTGTGGCTTTGCATGCGGCGATAGCGCACGTCCCAATCCAGCACGCCTTGCACCGTGCTTCCCACGGCGAGAGGGGCATCCACCGTGTGGACAACGTCATCCCCACGGCGTTGCACGTCCAGCACCGCGGCGCTGCCCAGCGTGCCCTCATCCGCCGCCTGTCCGCCGCCTTCGGGGAAGAACGCGGTGCGGTCACACACCACGGCAAAGCCGCCCTCCACCGCCTCACACGACAGCACGGTGGCGGAAAATTCCCGACAGTAAGCATCGGTCTCATACAATCGTTCGGTCATACGGGATCTCCTTCTTCCAAGATACGTTCCAAATTTTGTTCGGTCAACAGATAGTCCATGCGCGCGGCATCGTCCTCGAAAAACGAGTAGGCAATGAGCAACTTCGCATAGGTCGTTTCACGGGTGAACCCGTGCAAAAAGCGCATATGTCCGTGGGCGGCAATGACACTCACCGTTTCATAGGTGCCGTGCCGCTTTTGGGCAGGGGCAAGATAGGTGTCCACCCCACACGCGGCACAGCGATCCATCATATACAAAATCGATTCCGCGCCGTAATCCCCCTCTTGTGCCATCGCGGTGCCGGCGTGATACGCCCCGTGCAACACGGCGGCAAACCGCCCGTAATCGTAGGCGGCGTAATTCACACCCACATACGGTTCGATCATCAGCACGCAATCGCGCAAGTCCCTCGTGAAACGGTGCGTACCGCGCGGCGCGGTGAGAGGAGGCACGTACCCATCCGTTATATCGCACGCACCCACGCTGTGAAAATCGTCGGAATATCCCTCGCATTGGCGCAAGCGCGATGCGAGATGCAGATACATTCGCCCGTCCGACGGGTTTTGATAGGTGACGTACACGTTTGGCGGAATATCACGACAAATGCACTCCACCGCCGCACGGAAATTCGCGTGACCGTTGGACGCATCATCCATCAACGGGCGGTGCGCCGCCACAAAAATGAGCGGAATGGGGGTGGCGGCATAGAGCTGCGCAAACAGCGCCGCCGAAAAGCCGAGCGTGTCGGTGCCGTGTGCGATCACCACCCCATCGTACGCCGCTTGTTGCAAATGGGTCTCCAACGTGCGGCGCAGGCGATTCCATTTGTCCACCGTCATCGTCTCGCTCAAGATGTGCAGGTTTTCGGTCTCATCGATCTGCACCTCACGGGCAAACGGGGAATCCGATTGCAAAAAGCCCACCTTTAAGAGCGCCCCTGCGCGGTCACTCACCGCGAGGTCGCCTTTCACGTTCGGTGCACAGCACACCGTGCCGCCCACGAGCAATACTAAAATCCTCTTCATGCATCCTCCGAAAAAAGCGGGAGCATAACTCCCGCTTTTTTGTTAGCCGTTCAATTTGCTTTCCAGCAATTCTTTGATAACCGACGGGTCGCCTGCACCCTTCAACTGCTTCATGCACGCGCCAAACAACGCCTGCATCGCTTTCACTTTACCGCCGCGGTAATCCTGCACGGCGGCAGGGTTATCCGCCAACACTTGGTCGATAACGCTTTCCATAGCGGAAGAATCCACCTTACGATCAAGCCCCTGCTCTTTGCAGTATGCCACGGGATCCACCCCGTCTTCCACCACCGCAATCAAAATCTTGCGGCCGGCGGCACGGTTGATGTCGCCGCTCTCGACCATCTTGATGATGGCGGCGAGTTGATCGGCGGTGACTTCCAGTTCGCCCAGCGTTTTGCCGTCTTTGCGCAACACACCTGCACAGTCGGTGAGGATCCACACCGCGGCATCTTTGGCGTTGCAACCCATCGCCACCACGTCGTCCAGCAAACGGCTGATCTTGTGGTTTTGAATGAGCATATCGATCTCTTTGTCCGAAATGCCTGCCGCACGGTAACTTTCGGCTTTTTCGTCCACCGCCACGGGCTTTTGCGCTTTGATCTGTTCCAACCACTCATCGTCGATGATGATGGGCATCAAGTTGGCATCGGGGAAATAGCGGTAATCGGCTTCGGTCTCCTTGTTGCGCATCGCAAACGTCTTGCCGCTCACGTCGTCGAAACGGCGGGTTTCCTGCACCAGTTCTTCGGTTTCGAATTCCAGCGCATCCATGTGACGCTGTGCTTCGTAACGGATGGCGCGGTCGATCGCATCGAACGAGCTCATATTCTTGATCTCGGTGCGCACGCCGAATTCGGTGCTGCCTTCGGGCCGCACCGAAATGTTCACGTCACAGCGCATCGCGCCTTCTTCGCATTCCGAAATACCGCTCGAACGGAACATGGATTTCAGTTTATTGAGGTACAAAAGCACCTCTTCCGCACTGCGGAAATCGGGCTGGGTGACAATCTCGATCAGCGGCACGCTGGTGCGGTTAAAGTCCACGTAGGAAAACTTGCCGTCGTGCACCAGTTTGCCGGCATCCTCTTCCATGTGGATCTGCTTGATGCGAATGTCACGGTTGCCTGCCGAGGTTTTGAGTGTCACACAGCCGTTTTTGCAGATGGGGTGATTGAGCTGGGTGATCTGATAGGCGCAGGGCAGGTCGGGATAATAGTAGTTCTTCTTATCGAAGGTGGTGTAACGGCTGATCTCACAGTTGAGCATCAAACCGGCCGTCACCGCGAGTTCCACCACGCGGCGGTTCATCACCGGCAACATACCGGGCATACCGCTACACGCAGGGCACACGCAATCGTTCGGCTCGTTTGCCGCGGAGTGACCGCCGCACGAGCAGAAAATCTTGGATGCGGTGCTGAGTTCCACGTGGGTCTCCAAACCGATGACCAATTCGTAATTCATACTCACTCACCCATCCTTTCCACAGCGCCTGCCAAACTGAGCAACACGCCTTCGCTGAAATGTGCACCCATCAGTTGCACGCCGCGGCTCACGAGTGACGGAACGCCCGTGAGGTTGGCAGTGGCGGTGAACACACTCTCTTCAAACACACGGCCGAACGCATCCGCGATGTCATACGCTTCATACGCCGCGGCACGGCACGCAGGGGCGAGCAGTGCATCGTACTGTTCAAACACCTTGGCGATCGCTTCGGCCACCACGCGGCGCACCTTCAGCGCCTTGCCGTAGCACACGT
The DNA here is from genome assembly GCA_045591605.1 of Acutalibacteraceae bacterium. Classification (GTDB taxonomy): domain Bacteria; phylum Bacillota; class Clostridia; order Oscillospirales; family Acutalibacteraceae; genus SIG588. Next base: position 3,949 of record JAZNTC010000137.1, read on the forward strand.
CGTAACGATTTTTGGACAGCATATCCGAGCCGTACAGAATCACCGCTTTGGTGAGGAAGTTGAATCCTTCGGTGCGCGAATTGACATACAATTCGTCGATGTTGCGGTATTCTGCCGCACGGTGACCGTACTTCACGCCGTCGTAACGCGACACGTTGTTGCAGGTTTCCGCCGTCATCAGCATCTGCCACGCGGTGTTCGCCACGTCTGCGAGATCCAGCGTGATCTCGTCCACTGTCACGCCGTTGGCTGCCAATGCTTCGGCAAACGCCGCCACACGGGCACGGGTGGTTTCGTCCGCTTTGTCCACGAGGTTTTTCACCACGCACACGCGGCGGCCTGCCACCGCTTGGTCTGCCACGTACTGCGCTTTGCTTTCACGCAGGGAGGTGCCGTCCTTTTCGTCGTGACCGGCAATAACCGCCATCACGGCGGCCACGCCATCGGCATCGGCGGCATACACGCCCACCTGCTCGCCCGAAGCGGCGGTGGACACCACACCGTAACGCGAAACGGTGCCGTAGGTGGGTTTCAGAAAATCCACACCCGAAAGCGCCGCCGCACGACGGGGCGCACCGTTCACGTCCACGCCGAGCGCCGCTTTCACCGCGCCGTCGGCCACCGCCGCGGCCGCCGCACCGCAGAGCGCACCCTCTTGCGGTGCCCAGTGGGAAAATTCGCCCACCAGATCCAGGCCGAATTCACCCACGTGGCATTTGCCCGAAACGGTGTAGCCTGCCCCTTCCAAACGGGTGACCGCTTCGGCGCTGAACAAGGGGGTGAACCCTTCCAAAATGCGGGAACCTGCCGTGGTCGGCGCACCCTTCACGAGCAGGGTATCCTCCACAGCCAACGTCCCGTTTTCACACAATGTCGTTGCATAGTAGTTCATCATTTCGCACCTCACTTCACAAGTCGCGGCACTTGCCAACTGTCCTCACTGCGTTCGGGCGCACCCGTAAGCAGGCTTTCGCGGCTGAACGGCTGGCGGCGTTCATCCTCACGCAACACGTTCACCATCGGCATCACGTGCACCATCTCTTCCACGCCCTCGGTGTCCACCGCGGCCAGGCGCGCTTCGCTTTCGCGCATCGCTTCAAAGATGCCTTGCATCGTTTCCTCTTCCTGTTCGGTCAGGGCAATCTGGTTTAATTGCTGTGCGTTCGAGAAGGTGGAGCGCTTTTCGCCCATCCGTTTCGAGCCGCCGCCCACCGCGGCCGCGCGCGCCGCCAGAGCGCTGTTGTTGCCCAGCAGGTGCACGTCCTCGAGCTGTTGATTGGTCACTTCGCTCGGGGCACCGAGCAGGAGATCCTGCGCGTTGCCGTTGAGCGGAAATGCGATGACGTCCAAGATTTTTTCTTCATCGGTGAGCAACATCACCATACGGTCGATACCCGGTGCCATACCGGCGTGCGGCGGTGCACCGTACTGGAAGGCGGTGTACAACGCGTTGAAACGGGATTTCAGTTCCGCTTCGGTGTAACCCGCGATGTCAAACGCCTTTTTCATAATGTCAATGTCGTGGTTACGCACCGCACCCGATGCGAGCTCGATGCCGTTACACACGAGGTCGTATTGATAGGCAAGCACCTGCGTGGGATCGTCGCCCATCAGGGCATCCATACCGCCCTGCGGCATGGAGAAGGGGTTGTGGGTGAAGATGGTGTCGCCCGTTTCTTCGTCGATCTCGTACATCGGGAAATCCACGATGAAGCAGAACTCAAACGCCTCGTCGCGGATGAGATCCAACTGTTCGGGACGCGCCAGCCACGTGCGAATGTGACCGGCTTTCTTTTCCACGTCGTTTTTCTTGTCGTCGCAGATGAAGAAGAGGGTCTCCCCTTCCTTCACGCCCGTGATCGCCACGATCTCCGCCTTCTTTTCATCCGAAAGGAACTTCGCGATCGGGCCGGTGAACACACCGTCTTTCAGCGTGATGTAGCCGAGACCGCCCAAGCCCACTTCCGCCGAGGTGGCAAATTTGAGCGAATCTTCAAAGAATTTGTTGGATTTGCCGCGGCAATCCGCCACGATACCGCGCACGGGACGGCCTTTGAACGCCGGGAAATCCACCGCGGCAAAGAAATCGGTCAAGTCACAAATAATCAGCGGATTGCGCAGGTCGGGTTTGTCCGAACCGTATGTCATCATCGCATCGGCATAGGTGATGCGGCGGAACGGCTTCTCGGTCACGCGCTTGTTCGAAAAAGTCTTGAAGGTGTCGTAGATCACGTCTTCGCACACGTCCAGCACTTCTTCCTGCGTGGCAAACGCCATTTCGAAGTCCAGCTGATAAAATTCACCGGGCGAACGGTCGGCACGGGCATCCTCATCGCGGAAGCAGGGCGCCACTTGAAAATAACGGTCGAATCCGGACACCATCAACAACTGTTTAAACTGTTGCGGTGCTTGCGGCAGCGCATAGAACTTGCCCGGATGCTTGCGGCTGGGCACCAAAAAGTCACGCGCGCCCTCGGGCGAGGAGGCGGTGAGAATGGGGGTTTGCATATCGAGGAAGCCCTTATCCTCCATCTTGTTGCGCAGATGACGGATGATCTTGGAACGCATCACCAAGTTGTCGTGATTCTTCGGGTTGCGCAGGTCGAGATAGCGATATTTAAGGCGCAACTCATCCTTGCTGCCGCGCGAGGCACGCACCTCGAACGGCAGCATATTATGGCTTTTACCCAGCACAGTGAGCGCATCCGCCACCAGTTCCACACCGCCCGTGGCGATCTTGGGGTTGACGGTGTCGGGGTCGCGCTTTTCCACCGTACCGCTCACCGAAATGACCGTTTCGCGGTTGACGTTTTGGAGCAATGCCTCATCGTGCACCACCACCTGCGTCACACCCGTGTAGTCGCGCAGGTCGATGAAGATCACGCCGCCGTGATCGCGCACGACATCCACCCAACCTGCCAGTTGAACGGTTCTGCCGATATGCTCATCGCGAATATCGTTGCAGAATAGGGTTCTGTACATGATAAAACCTCCCAGTTGTTATTGCAAAATAAAAAGTCCCGAGAACAGCCTGTGCTATTCTCGGGACGAGCAAACAAATGTGTTTCACCCGCGGTGCCACCCGCTTTGATGCGCAAAGCGCATCCGCTTTTTTATTCGGTTGTGGGGTCGCCGCGGAGCGTTCCCGTGCTTACTACTCATCCGAAACGCGCTTTCAGCCGCTGACGCGTTCTCTCTGACGGACTTTCCGCAAAAGCCGAGTCTCCACATGCTATCATAGCAAACGTTTTCCCGTTTGTCAACTGTATTTTATCGTGGTTTTGCGAAAATATACCATACATTTGCCGTTTTGTTCCCCTTGACCTGCCGCAATATATGTGCTATACTCTATAATACAGTAATACCGATTAGGAGGAATTACCATGAAAACCGCACGTAAACTTCTCGCGTTGTTGCTGGTGCTTTTGATGTGCCTGTGCATGCTCACCGCCTGCGGCGAGAAAGCTGACACCGATTCGTCGTCGGATAAAGACGGCGAAACCACCACTTCTACCACCTCCAAAAAACCGCTGGGCAACGGCCCGATCAGCGGTCTTTTGAACACCATCACCGAAAATGAGGCCGATCCTGCGGATGCGCCATACGACGCGATCGCACGTGCGTGGGGTCTGTCGGTGCAGAATGCCGGTGCGGCGTATCTGTCCATGCTGGATGCCATCCCCTCCATTGTGGACGGCACCGCCACTTATGAGATCGCCATGGATATGGACGGCCAGCAAGTCGGCCTCACCGCCGTGGTGGATCCCGAAAACCTCAAGGCGTCTGCCGAAGCCAGCATCAACGTGCAGGGCATCAACACCGAAGCCACCTTGTGGCTGGGCGATGACATCGCTGTTTCCGTGCCCGATCTTCTGGGCAACAAAGCATACGGTGTGAAACTCTCCACCCTGCTCAGCGATCTGAACGGGTCGTGGTTGCTCGGTCTGACCGGTTTTTCGAGCGCGGAAGACCTGCTCACCTCTCTGCTGGAAGAAAGCGGTCTTTCGGAAAGCATGACGGAACTGGAAGCGATCCTGGATGAACTCACCGCGTTGGAAGATGCGCTGGCCGACAGCATCACCGAAGCATCGGAAGCGCTTGCCAAAGGACTCGAAAAAGAGTTGGGTGAACTGAACACCGAAGTGACCACCGTGGATGGCTCCACCGTTCTCACCACCGCTGTCACCGCGAACGATGTTGCCGACCTTGCTCTGTTGGCACTCGACTTTGCGGAAGCACTGACAGTGGATGCACTCGCCGCCTTCATTCCTGCCGGAGATCTGGATCAGGCACGCGAGAAAATGGACGAAATGCGTGACGAAGAGGGCGAACTGCTCATCATCCACACGCTGGCGGCAGACGGCTCCTTGCAGAAGTTCGAGATCGGTTTTGTGAACCCCGACGGCGAGCAGGACGAACCGATCACGATCGTGTTTGACGAAGGCGACGGTTTTGGCTTTGAAGCGTTTGTGGAAGGCACCTCCGTTGCCACCTTCAAAGCGTTGAGCGGCGATCTGGAAGGCTTTGAACTCACCGCCAACGGCGAAGGCACCATCCGTTTTGAACGCAACGTGAAGAGCGG
>JAZNTC010000138.1:0-3154 GCA_045591605.1 Acutalibacteraceae bacterium
TTTGCACCAAAATATTCCACAAAAAAAATGGAGCGGATGACGAGGCTCGAACTCGCTACCTCCACCTTGCCAAGGTGGCGCTCTACCAGATGAGCTACATCCGCATGATTTGGTGCCTTCGGCCGGAGTCGAACCAGCGACACGGGGATTTTCAGTCCCCTGCTCTACCATCTGAGCTATCTGGGCAAATTGGCGACCGAGAAGGGGCTCGAACCCTCGACCTCCAGCGTGACAGGCTGGCGTTCTAAACCGACTGAACTACTCGGCCAAATTGACGCCTACCTGCTGCGGCAGGAAAAGATGGTGGGAACAACAGGGCTCGAACCTGTGACCCCCTGCTTGTAAGGCAGGTGCTCTCCCAGCTGAGCTATGCTCCCACATACCGCCGCATTGGCGACGGGTTATATAATACTATAAAACTTCTCGGTTGTCAACCCTTTTTACGCGAAATTTTTGAACTTTTTTGAAAAGATGTTCACGTCTCCCGTTGGGCCGCCATGCGCTCCAATTCTGCCCGTTCAAAACGGTACACCGCGTCGCAAAAACGACAGGTTGCCTCCACTTTCCCCTCTTCATCCGGCATTTCACGCAGTTCCTTCGCCGTAAGGGTAGCGAACGCACCGATCACCTTTTCACGCGAGCAGTTGCAACGGTAGGCAGGCTCATAGGTATCGAGCACGTCAAACGGCATATCGGTCAGGGCACGTGCCAAAATGTCCTCCGGTGTCAGGCCGGACGAAAGCAGTTCGGTCATCGGCGGCAAGGTGGCAATGTTCTTTTCCAGTTGGTCGATTACCTCCTCGGGACAAAACGGCAACAGTTGAATCAACAATCCGCCGGCGGTTTTCACCGTGAGATCGGGATTCACAAGCACACCCAAGGCACACACGGTGGGAGTCTGTTCACTGGTGGCGTAATAGGACGTGATGTCCTCGGCGATCTCGCCCGAGCAGAGCGGTGTACAGCCGATATACGGCTCTTTTTCGCCACTGTCACGGATCACATATAAAAAACCTTCCGTGCCGACGGCACCGCTGACGTCCAGTTTCCCGTTGGGTTTCAAGGGAATCTCGACCACCGTTTCCTGCGCGTAACCACGCACGTTCCCGTGGCTGTCGGACACCGCCATAATGGTGCCGGCAGGGCCGCCACCCGCCAATTTCAGCGTAATGGCATCCTTTTCCCCTTTCATCATCACGCCCATCATGGAAGCCGCCGTGAGCAGACGACCGAGTGCCGCCGTCACCACAGCCGAGGGTTTGTGAATCTGTTCCGCACGCGCCACAATATCGGTGGAATCCAGCACCATGGCCATAACGGTGCCGTCCTGCGTGATGCAACGTGTAATTTTTCCCATAGTCATTTCCTCAATTCGCGTAATTCGTAGTATCGTTACGAGCGACGATCACCCATCGTTGTTCGTCTTCTGTGGGGGCATCGGTAGTCATATCCCCATACACCGCAAGCGTCGTGAACTGTGCCGCTTTGAGCATACTTTCCCACTTTTTCAAGGAGTACGCACGCTCGGTGACTTCATCCTCAAACCGTTCGTACGAGCCGTCCTCCTGCAACGCAAAAATATCCAGCCACATCGTCACCTTGTTGTCGCGTGCCGTATAGTTGTTGCGCCACGTGCAAAGAAAATCCTCTTCCTCATACACGAACGCGTTGTCACCCAACACCTCACGGTGTTTGTACGGCGTGTTAACGTCAAAGATGAGCAACCCTTTGGGTTCCACAAACAGCGAAAGGCGGCGCAACGTTTCGGTCACGGCCGATGACGACGGCAGATGATTCAAGCTGTCGAGTGTACAGACCGCCCCTTCCACCGTGCCGTAGAGATCGAGCTCGGTCATATCCTGGCACAGCCACAGCACGTCCGCGCCTGCCGCGGCCGCCTTTTCCCGTGCCGCCGCCAACATATCCTCCGATCCGTCCACCGCGACCATATCCACGCCGCGGCGCGCCAATTCCAGCGTGAGTGTGCCCGAACCGCACGCAAGATCCAACAGCGACCCGTATTTACCGCCGTGCAAAGAAAACAGCGAGAGCAGATAATCCGCACGCTCGCTGTAATCCACTTCCATCAAACGGTCATACACCATTGCCAACGAGGAATAGCCGTTCAAGAGTCGGACTCCTCTTTCTTTTCCATACGGGAGAACACCATATTGTAGGCATCACAGCCATAAATCAACGAACGGTTCACGCGGCTGATGGTTGCCGTGGAAGCACCCGTTGCCGCCACAATATCGCTGTACACGCGTTTTTCGTTCAACATCTTCGCCACCACAATGCGCTGCGAAAGTGCACGCAGTTCCGACACGGTGCAAAGATCCTCAAAGAACTGATAGCATTCCTCCGGAGTCTGCAAGGTCAAAATCGCATCAAACAGAAAATCTGTGTTTTTATCCTTAATTTTTGAGTTCATCCGGCATGCCTCCAAACCATAATCGAATACTCATATTCACAGTTTACCATATTACAGCGAGAAAGTAAAGCCTTTTTTCAAAAAAAGAAGTCCATTCGTTCAGAATGGGCTTCTTTTGATTTATTCGATTGTCACTTTGTGGAACGCTTTTTTACCGCGTTTGATCACAATGTGTCCTTTTTCAAAAGCATCCGCCGTCACTTGGAAGTTGATGTCGGTGATTTTCACGTCGTCCACCGAAACACCGCCCTGCTCCACCGCACGGCGCGCTTCGCTGCGCGACGGGGTGAGACCCGTCAGCGTTAACAATTCTAAAATCGACACACCGCCTGCCGCCTGCGCCGCCGTGATCGCGGTTTGCGGCATGTGTGCGGTATCGCCACCACCGCCAAACAGCGCTTTCGCTGCGGAGAGTGCCTTGTCCGCTTCTTCGGTACCGTGCACCAACGCCGTCACTTCGTATGCCAAGCGTTCTTTCACCTTGTTGATGTTCGGCTCTTTTTCCAATTCGGTAATCTCTTCCACCGACACAAAGGTGAGCATTTTCAGGCAACGGATCACATCGGCATCCGCCACGTTGCGCCAATACTGGAAGAATTCATACGGCGAAGTCTTTTCGGCATCCAGCCACACGGCACCTTTTTCGGTTTTGCCCATCTTCTTGCCTTCCGACGTGGTGAGCAATGCAAAGGTCATGCCATACACCTCTTTGCCTGCCTTGCG
>JAZNTC010000139.1:0-5736 GCA_045591605.1 Acutalibacteraceae bacterium
CCTCTTTCAAGTTGACCTGAGCCGCGAGCATCTGCGCATGAAGTTCTTCCTTCATCGCCGCAGTTGCACCGGGTTCGTTGCAATAGGTTGCCACGTCATACACTTCGATCGACGCAATCTTGGCCATCTCGGTCGCCGTCCACACACCGCAGGAACCGCCGTTGTTGCCGTTCATGAAGCTGGTTTCGGGCAACAGCAAACCACCCACGCCGTTTTCCACTTTGGTGTCCGGCACTGAATAGCCGTTGAGTTGCGACCAACGATCTGCCGCGCCCTCGATGTATATCTCGAACTGGTTCAGTTCGATGGTCGTGTTCTCGTAACCCTCCGTGGTGTACACCTTGATGTACACGGGCTTGTTCTTGGTGCTATCTTGCGCCAACGCGTTGCCCCGCAACTTGAAGCCGGTATAAGACCCATCGGTGTAGGCGAACATGTTCTTCGAACTGGGCGTCTTCACGTCGGGATAGTACTCCGTCAGCACACGGCCTTCAAAATCGACGTACGCACAGCCGCGATCCACGTATTTCGTGTCGACAATTTTAAGCGACTTGATGTACGTGCCATTTTCACCAGAGGTCACGCCTTGAAAACCGATATACATACCGGTATCGCGCATCACTTCCAGCTGCGCTGCAGAATAGGTGTAGGTGAGCAACGCAGTCTGATCCTTCACCAAGCAGTGGGCATCCGAGAAGTTGCTGCCGCTGTTGAGAGAGGCAGTGGCTCTCACCGGGTGATACGTAGTCCACTGGTTGGCGCTCTGCTCCACACCGTTTACATCGTATTTTCCCGAAGGCACCATGCGGAGTACATTGTACGTGGAGGTGCACAGCGAAGAATCGATGTAATACTCGATCAAGAGGGTAACACTGTCGGTATCCGCATCGCCCAGCGCATTGCTGGTGAGGCTGATGCCCCAATAGTTACCAAATTTGTGGGCATAACCTTCTTCCTCGGAAATTTTGGCAATTTCATTTTCGTAGTAGGCAAGATCGGACACGTTTGTTCTCACTTCGCCCGTCTCCGGATCCACCTCGAACCAAGTATAGGGTTCGGGCAGGGTCTCTTCCGTCGCAGCGCTGATCAACGTGATGCCGGACAGGCAAGACGCGATCAATGCCAACGCAAGGACCAAAGATAGGATCTTTTTGCTCATGATTCTTTCTTCCTTTCATTATAAAAATTTACAACAAGCCGCAAGCGAAAACGGCCCCAAGCGGCTTGGAGTTATATTAAGTATACTCCTTTCCTGCCATATCCGCAAGGCTTTTTTTGTAAAAAACGGAATTTTGTGGGTTTACACAACCGTCGACAAAGTTTTTTGTGCAAAAGGGAAAACGAATAGGGATAGCCTTTTCAGACACCCACAACATATGGATAAACACACACAAACGCCCTGTCACGTAACAGGGCGTTTGCAAATTCACAGATACCGTATCGGCAGGACACTCCACCCGTTGCCGAGAGGGAGCACGCGCATAGGCATCGTGCCAAATACAATTTTCGATAGTATATCCCCTCATTGGCGAACCAAGCGTTTCAACAGCGGCACTTTGGACAGCACCCACACCGCCGCATAGGACATCGCCAACGTCATAACAAAATTAAAGAGCATGGGCAACAGCACGCCCGGCAACCATGCGCCCACGCGGCTGACCACCGCCAGCACAACGATGTGCACGATGTACACGCCGAAGGACAGCGCCGACAGCCGTGCAAGCGGCGAGCAAGCCGCCAGCGTCTTATCCTTGCAACGGGCGGACACAAATACAAACACCGCCACGCTGAAGAAAAACACGTTCACACTGCCGTTGGCATAAAACAGATCATACAAACGGTTGTCGGGGGTGGAAAACCACGCGGTGAGCCCCACCGTGAGCAGCAAGCCCACCGCCCCTGCGGCATACAGCCACGGACGGTATCTCACGTTCCACGGGGTGTGGGTGAGATACCAACCGGCGAGGTAATAGAGCAGATATTCGGTGAGAAATCCGAATTCGTATTTGTCTGCATATTTCTGCACCAGGTCTTCCCCACCCACAAAGGTGTTGCCGAAGAAGTTGAGAAGCGGCACGCACAAGGTCACCGCCGTGCCGAGTGCCAACAGCCACAAGATTAAACGGGCATTTTCCCGTTTCACAAACAAGCGCAAAAGCGGCGTGATGAGATACAGCCCGATCAACATATAGAGATACCAAAAGTGATAGTGTCCATCCACCACCGCCACCGCAAAGGCACGCAGCGAAAACGGCTCGCCCTGCCACAGTGGCATCGCCAGTTCATACCACAGCGCATACAGCACCGACCACACGAGGGTCAGCAAAAACAGCGACCACGCGGCACGAACCGTCTTGTTCGGCGGCACGTCGCGCTCTTCGTTCAACATCAGCGCACCCGAAATCATTAAAAACAGCGGCACACCCACACGCGACAGGCTGTCCAGCAGGTTGGCACACCAAAACGCAGCAGACGGATTCGGCGCCCAAGAGATCACCAAAAACGCCACGTGGGTCATCACCACCGCGGCGATCGCCACCACACGCATCACGTCAAAGGTGGCCACACGGGTTTGCTTTTCCATAAAACTACCCCCTTTATTCGAGCAACACTTCGCGATTGGTACTGTAAAGCACGTCGTGGTTGTTCACGCCGCTCGCTTCCCTTTGCTTTTCATTATATCCGCAAAATCCTTCGAATGCAAGGAGTATTTTTCACCGCAAGATGGACAGACTATCGCCGAGAGAGAGGAGATGGACGTATGCCGGAGAGAATCGGGCGATACACCGTGGTGTTGAACAATCGTCCCACCGTGCAAGGACGGGCGGCGGTGGTGGGCAAACGCGAAGGCGAAGGTCCGCTCGCCCGTTATTTCGATGCCGTGTTCGAAGACACCACCATGGGGAAGAAATCGTGGGAGCAGGCGGAAAGTGCGTTGCAAAAGGAGGCGCTCACCCGTGCGCTCAACCGTGCCGGGCTGGCCGCTTCCGACATTCACCATCTGTTTTGCGGCGACCTGCTCAACCAATGCACCGCCTCCGCGTTTGGGTTGCGCGAATTTGGCATTCCGATGTTCGGGCAATACGGGGCGTGTTCCACCATGGCGCAGACCATTGCCATGGCATCCGTTTTTGTGGACAGCGGTGCCGCCGACCTGTGTGCGGCGGTGACCTCCTCTCACTTTTGCGCCGCCGAACGGCAATTTCGCCTGCCGCTGGAATACGGCGGACAGCGCCCTCCTTCGGCGCAATGGACCGCTACCGCCGCGGGGGCAGCGATCATCGGCATGGGCGGCGACGGTGTGCGCATTGCGGCAGTGTGCGGCGGACGGATGATGGATATGGGCATCACCGATGCCAACAATATGGGGGGGGCAATGCCCCCTCCCGCCGCCGACACGCTGTTACACTTTTGGCAGGACACCCACACCGCACCTGAGGATTACGATTTGGTGGTGACGGGGGATCTGTCACAGGTGGGGAGCGATCTGCTGCACCAACTGCTGGCACGCGAAGGAGTCACCCTCGGCAGTCGTCACGCGGATTGCGGTCTGCTGTTGTATGACCGCAAACGGCAGGACGTGCATGCCGGCGGTTCGGGGTGCGGATGCGCGGCTTCGGTTTTATGTGGGTACCTTTTGGGAAAGTTGGAACGGCGCGAGATGAAGAGCATGCTGTTCATCGCTACGGGAGCATTGATGTCTACCACCACGTCGGGGCAGGGCGAATCCATCCCCGGCATCGCCCATCTGGTGCACTTCACCGCAGAATAAGAAAGAAGCCATCCATAAGGTGGGTGGCCATAGGATTAAAATTAGAGAGGATGTATCGTTCACGATACATCCTCTCTGTTTGTTTTGTGGAAACAGCTGTATGTGGTTGTAGGGACGGGCGTCCTCGCCCGTCCGTTCTGCGGAAATAATAGAAACAATCGTATCACCGTTTCCCCTCACCGCAACCTTTTTTATTGGTCTGTCCCACTCGCCGTCGGCATACACTTTATGGAGGAGGGGTCACGTATGTGGTTGGACATCGCCCTTGTGGTGGGATATTTGATCGTGTTGTTGTGCATCGGTCTGCGCGGCGGTCGGCAGGTGAAGAGTGTCGCCGACTTCACCGCCACGGGCGGACGGTACGGCACGGGGGTGATCTTTGCCACTCTCGCCGCTTCGTTCATCGGGGGCGGATTTTCCTCCGGCAACGCATCCGAATCCTTCTCGCGCGGCATCGGTTCCACCTTGGCGCTCACGGGGTTTGCCTTTGCCATGATGGCGATCGGGCGGTTTCTGGTGCGCGGTGTGGCTCGGTTCGAAGGGGTTGCCACCGTGGGCGGCATATTGGAACGGTCATACGGGCGCGGCGCACGGGTGCTGTGCGGCGGTTTCGCCTTTTTAAGTTGTGCCGGGGTGGTGGCGGCACAGATGGAGGCGATGGGGTTGACCTTTCGCACCCTGCTTGGCGTGCCGCCGTGGGTGGGGGTGCTCATCGGGTGCGGCATTGTGCTGGTGTACACCGCATTTGGCGGCATGCAATCGGTCATTGCCGCCGACGTGGTGCAATTTGCCCTGCTCGCCGTGGGGATGCCGTTGTTACTCTTGGGGGGTCTGCACCGCGCAGGCGGTATCACCGCCGTGGCGCACGCCCTGCCCCCTGCCTATTGGAATCCGCTGAACGGCACCACCCTTTGGGGGTTTTTATCCCTCTTCTTGGCATTGGCGGTGGGCGAAGCCTTGGCACCGCCCTACACCCAACGCCTGCTTTTAGGGCGCACCCCTGCGGTGACGGCGCGTGCTACCGTGTTCAGCGGTGCGTTTGCCATCCCATTTTTCGCCGTAACGGGGCTGATTGGGCTTACCGCCTATGCCCTTGACCCCACCGGTGAAGCCGCCACCGTGATGCCGCGCATGATCCTTTCGGTGTTGCCGATAGGGGTGCGCGGTGTGGTGATGGCAGCAATGGTGTCCATCATCCTCTCCGCCGCCGACAGCTTTTTGAACGGGGCCGCCATCGGTTTGGTGTGCGACGTGGTGACGCCGTTGTTTCCCAATACATCCCCCCGAACACAGTTGCATCTGTTGCGATACAGTACCTTTTTGATCGGGGGTGGCGCGGTGGTGCTCACCTTTCTGCTCCCCGGCATCTTCGACATTCTGCTTGCCGCCTATTCCTTCTGGTGTCCCGTGATGCTGGTACCGCTTGCCGCAGCGTTTCGCGGTGTGGCGATCTCCCGTCGCGGATTCTATGCCGCGGTGAGTGCCGGGTTTGCCTCTTCCCTCTTTTGGACGTTGCTGTTGGGTGAGCCGTTTGGCATCAGCGGCAGTATCGTGGGATTGCTTGTCAACTTGGGGGTATTTTTAGGAAATCTTGTGCTTTCCAAACACAAAGCGAAATGCATGTGGCATATTAAAGCACCGCCGCTCGGTTGAGCGGCGGTGCTTTGCTTTAAACCTATTTCACGCAGGAGGCACCGAGCGACAGCGCCTTCAAATTTGCTTCGCGGAAACGGGGATTCAATCCCTCGACCGCCGTTTTCAGTTCATCGGCGCTCACACCGATGGCATCGGCGGCGGCCGCCGCACCGAGCAGGGCGATGTTGAGCGCTTTCGCCGTACCGCAAGCCGTGATGATCTCCGCCCCGTCCACTGTGATCAGACGGCAGGGCTGTTGTTTCAAGAAATCCAGCATGGTGGCGGCTTCATAACCCGAATCGTTCAGGGCGTCGGTCACGGGTTTTACC
>JAZNTC010000140.1:0-2978 GCA_045591605.1 Acutalibacteraceae bacterium
GTCGTACAACTCACCTCTTTTTGTTTGCGCTGTGCAAATTTTGAGCAAAAGAAAAGAGAACGTTTGTTCTCTTCACAATTTCATTATACCCCCATTTTGGCACTTTGTCAATAGGTTTGCAAGAAATTTCTTCCAATCCGCGTTATTTCGGGGCGATCACATAGGGAGGAATCGGTTTTTCGCCACGATTTGCTCTGCCTCGTTGTTGCCAAACCTTGTAAGACATAGAGTATTACGGCGGTTTGTCAACTTCGAGAGCAGAACAAATCGTTTGGCTACAAAACGGCGAAGCCCCTAAAACAAGAGATTTTTTGATGGAAGAAAAGGAATAAAAGTAAAAGACATAGAAAAGAACCCCTCTTTAGGGTGGGGTTAGGGATAAAATTGGAGAGGATGTATCGTCAAAGATACATCCTCTCCGTTTGTTTTATGAAAATTCACGCCACTTGGAAAGTGGCTGTGACCCTTGGCCCCCTTGTTAAAGGGGGCTGGCATTTTCGAGGAGCGTAGCGAGGAGAAAATGACTGGGGGATTCTCTACGGCAAACTGTCACTACGAAAGGACTACCCCTCAGTCTCGCTTCGCTCGCCAGCTCCCCTGACAAGGGGAGCCAAGGCGCAATGCTCCAATCCCCATCCATAACACCCCTACGGTGGGTACTTTTTACCTTACACATCATTCTTTCGCGTTGTATTTCTTACGGCTGAACATCACGCCACCCAACAAACTACCGCACGCCAACGCAAGTGCGACCCACAGCCACAAGTCGGTGTTTTCCCCGGTCTGTACGTGTTCTTGCGTTGTCGGAACGGTGGTCGCCTCGGTGGTAGTTTCCGTCGGCGCGGTCTCACCGGGTGGCACGATCTTGCTCAGTTTATCCTCCACACGCAATTCCACTGCTTCAAATGCCGCTATATCTGCTTCTTCCAATGTTGCTCTCGTTTTCTCCACTGCTTTTTCCCACGCGATCAGCGTCGTACCGGCACGGATGTATTCGCGCAAAAGGGCGTTATCCCCCATATTGGCACGGCGACGGTTATACAGTTCAAAATAGTCATCCACAAACGTTTCGTAATCTTCCATAAATGCCTGCCAAGATGCATATTCCTCTTCTTGCGGCGGCTGCATACCTTCTGCCATCATCCGCGTGCGTTGTTGCACCTGCGGCTCCAACACAACTTTCGTTTCTGCTTTCACACCGCTGTAAGCGGCAAAGGAAAACAGCATCGTCACCAACAACAAAGCCAACCATTTCTTCATGTTTCTTTTCTCCCTATCTGTTATAGTATCCGCAAGTATAAACACTGCTTACCTGATGCACTACCCTTTCACTATCAGCATCATCTCAAAAATGTCGTTCTCGTTCTTGGTAGTCTTTAATGTTATGGATGCATTGCCTACCTTCCAATACAATTGATGTAATGTGAGCATATCCGTTTCAACGGGTTCTTTACCAAACAGTTCATCCATTCGCTCTAACACATCATTCATTACGCTCTCAACAACAACTTCTTCCGAAACACCGGTCACTAACGCCGGTTGGGGGATTAGTGTAAGGTTATATTCATACAAGGCTTTCTGTTTATCAAAGAGAAACGTTTGTGACGGCGTATGCAAATATGTGCGAGTTTCTTCTGAAATGCCGTAATATTGAAGTGTCTCTTTTTGATCGTTGTAAATATAACCGGAAGCGTCGTATCCCTCGACCGTCTCTGTAAGATCGGGCAACTCCATACCCGTCACGGTTTTATACTGCGCATTAACTTGATCATAGGTCATACCGAATGTAATCTCATGATGCAGTTTCACCTCATCTTGAGCCGCTTCGGTAGTAGTCGTGGCGGTTGTCTCTTCGGCATTGTCTTCCCCACACGCCGCGAATAAGAAACACAAGCAACACACCAAAACAATCGATATCAACTTCTTCATATTGTTCGCCCCTCGATAGGACTTGCCTTCCCTTCCTGTAAATCGGTCATTCTTTTTATAGTTTAGCGGATTTTCCGCTAAATGTCAATAGTGTATTTTCCGCTAAAGTATAATATTTTGCATACATACCATATTACGTAGTGACATAAGGAGCGGAGAGTATGCTGTATCAACGGATTCGAGACCTGCGCGAGGATCGTGACATGACCCAAACCGAGATGGGGCTTATCCTGTCTTGCAGCCAACGGGTCTACAGCAATTACGAACGCGGCGAGTTGGACATCCCCACCGAAATTCTGATCAAGCTTGCGAATTTCCACGGTGTGTCCATCGACTATATTCTCGGGCAGACCGATACCAAAACACGCGTGTGATAACCTCTTCGCACCGTAGATACGGGGCCCTCGCTCGCCCGTCCGTCGCCTCCCTCTTTTCCACTTTTGAATTTTTTCGATTTATCGCTTTAATATGGCAAAATTTCTCTTGACAAACCAAAAAATCGTGCTATACTTATGTGCATACAGAGTGTTGGCAGGTTTCAAAACAGGAGCGTTGTTTATGAAAAACTCGTTGTTTGCAACCGAATATTATTTTGAGCGTTACTTTACCGGCTTTTTCGGTAAGGTCTCTTCGGGTTTGTCTGCAAGCAGCGATCGCACTCTTGGTTAAGAGATTGTCGCACATCAAAGGCTTTGCAGCACCCGCTGTAAAGCCTTTTTTCATTCTGAATTTCAAGAAAAGAGGAATTTGTTATGGTCGTCTTGTTAAAATCCAATCCGAACGAAAAACAACTGGAGAATCTGGTGCAATGGCTGGAAGGGCGCGGCATCGAGGTGCATCCCACCGTCGGTACCACACAGACCATCTTGGGGCTTATCGGCGACACCTCCACGTTGGACATTAACCTCATCCGTGCGCTGGACATCGTGGAAGACGTCAAGCGTATTCAGGAACCGTATAAGAACGCCAACCGCAAATTCCATCCCGACGACACGGTCATCACCGTCGGCGGCAAAAACAGCACCCCCACCCAAGTCGGAGGCCAAGCG